>NZ_JAGGQS010000045.1:0-187015 GCF_018613175.1 Bacillus sp. ISL-47
CGGGCGCACATGTAAAAGGAGCCAGGCTATTTTGCCTTGCTCCTTTTTTTATAATTTGGCGGTTTCCCCAAACTTTGTTGCTTTTTAACTTATTTATCAATGTATTTATTCACAGATCTATTTAAAAACATTTCACGAAAGAGCCTATAATTTAAATTGGTTGTCCATTCTATTGTACTCATCCAGGAATATAATGATAAAAAGTGTATGTGTATTTTTTTCGGCAGTATGGTACACTCTATCAGGAAGCTTTAAGCTCATACATAATACTCAATTAAATGAATGGTGGGGTAATTTGTCTTTCTTTAAACAAAAAACATTCCTATCGTTGGCCAAATTCCTGGTACCCATATTCATATTATTTTTTATAAGCTATGAAGCAAAAGGCATGTTCGATGATTTTAACTGGGCCTTACTTGAACTTTATTTAGATCGGCTTTCACCACAGAAAGTAGCCTTTATTATGATACTTGGACTAGTCGCTCTTTTTCCTATGTATTTCTATGATGAGATTCTTCAGAGGCTTTTCTTGATTAAAGTACCTAAAAAAAAGCTACTTTTTTATTCATTATCGGCAAATGCGTTTTCGAACTTTATTGGTTTTGGCGGCGTTGCAGGGGCAACCCTAAGATCTTATTTTTATAAAGATTATTTAGCTGGCGGCACTCCCTATATAAAAATAATTGCCAAGCTCTCACTTTTTTATCTGTCGGGTTTATCTTTGCTGTCATGGATGATTATTTTTTCGGATTTGCAACTATATGAAGATGTCAAGCTGATAAAATTTGCCGTCTGGGCGATTTCCGCCTATACGCCTGTATTGCTGGCCATTTACTTCTTCAAAACCTCGTTTTGGAATATAAAGCATATCAAAAAGGGATATGCAGCAGAATTACTGGCTGTTTCATTTTTGGAGTGGCTATTTATCATTATCTGCATATGGGGAATTTCAAACGCACTGGAAGTTTCGATTCCATTCTTTGTGATATTTCCCATAGTAGTTATATCAGCATGCGCAGGCATAGCCAGTATGATCCCCGGCGGTATCGGTTCTTTCGACTTTGTATTTTTAATCGGGTTAGAATCACAAGGGATTCCTACCGAGTTGGGCCTATTAATCCTGATGTTCTACCGTCTAAGCTATTATATCGTTCCCGTCTTTATCGGTACGCCTTTTGTGTTGAATCAAATCTGGAATAACGGGGATGTAAAAAATGCTTTTAAGATTTAGGTTTTGTTGATAGTTTGGCACGCTTGATTGGAGCAGAAAAGGCCAGGTCTTTGGAAATGTATTCGCATTCTCTGTGTAAGAGTGTTTATGAAGGTTGCTTTTTCAAAGCTCTGCGGGAGAAAAGCGTGAAGGGGAGACAGGCGTTGTGTTTAAGGTTGCTCCCGGAAGCCTGCGGTTCGCTGAGCTTCTTGAGCTGAAATCAACAGACAAGTACAACAGAGCTAAAATTTAAAAGAGCCTTTTTTTGGGCTCTTTTTTGATTGTTATTATTACTTTACCATAAAGCATCCATAATCCCGCCATTAAATAAATTTGTATCAATATTGCATGCCTGCGCATCTATCCCGTATTGCCAGCCAGCAATCAAAGCATTTTCTGGTGCTTGCGGTTTATAGCTAGGCGCTTGTTTTTCTGTAGTAATGCCCACATTAGGTGCCGCTGTCCAAACATATGTGTTTTCAAGAAGGGCGGAGCTGCTGTTGCCGGCTTGTTCAAAAGCGCGTGTAAGAGCGCGCTGCGGATCAAAAATCCCATATATCCCTGGACGGTAAGGTGATTCTTCCATCACTTGATACCATCCTTCAATAAATGCAGAATCAACAGGATAACCGGGCTCAATATCGGCAAAAATGGCAACACCTTCAGGGATGCCTAATTCCTCAGCAAGCTTAATGGCAGCTTTCGCTTCACTCTGTCCATTTTCAAGCCCTGTTGCATCGCTAAACCGATTCCAAATGACAAGGATTTTTATATCATTGGAATGGAGCAGTTCTGCTTCTACCGCTGTGATACCGGCTGAAACACCTTCTTTTTCACCCAAATACCGTCCCCAAACTTTAGGACTGCCAAAATTGTCGCGTACACAAGAAAGCAAGCCGCTTGTGGTGAGACTTGCAGAGTCTACACCCCAAACGACTTCATCTTCATCCGTTTGGCCATCCTCATCATCCTTGTTTCCGCTATTATTGTTATCCTTATTACCGTCATTATCGCTGTTATTATTGCCGTCACCATTTTTCCCTGGGATTGAATCCTGGCTGTCAGCTTTATTCTTTATTTTATTTGTTACATTCACATCCACATTTACTTCTATGTCATTTGAAACATTATTGTCAATTTGGCTATTGTCCCCGTTACTCAAATCATTATCAATTGAATTAGTTACATTTGCTTTATTGCCTTTAATATTATTTTTAACATTATTGGTGATGTCACTGTCACTATTAGACTCTCCGCCATTCGTTTTTTGATGGGTGTTTGGTTCAGCATTCCTGGAATCAATGAGAGAGAAGGTAAATATCGAAATCATAACAGCAAAAAATGCAGTTACGATGAAAGGCAAAAGTCCCCGTCTGTCCATATTTCACAGCCCTCCTTGTCAGTTCAATGACATCCTATGCAGAAGAGAGGGCTCTGGTGATAGCACAAACAAGAGCAGGGGAGGGACACTATACTAAAAAGGGAGGGGAATATCGATAAAGATCCCGATCAACTGCCATTCTTCTTTGGGAAGAGGCTTTTTCGTCGTTAATCCTCCCGATTAACTACCATTCTCCTTTGGGTAGAGGCCTTTTCGTCGTTAATCAACCTTATTACTGCTAAGGCTAGTTGATTTGCCATATGGACAGGAATAGACCTGGGATACTTCTTAAAACAGAAAAAAACAGCCGATACTTAGGATCGGCTGTTTAACTATTCAAACGGAATCATTTATGTTCCCTTTAGCAGGGAAGAGGAGCTTTGCGGATTGAAGTCTTTTTCTGACAATGATGCCAATCCACGAGGCAAGGGCAGCTTTTATTAATCCAACGATAATAAACGGTGTTGCCCCGCCGGTAATGGCTGCTGTCCATGTCAGTTCTGCCGCAATTTTTAGCCAGGCTGTTCCGAATGCCAATGTCACCAGCATGCCAATTGTATTAGCGATCATTGCATTTTTGAACGAAAAAGATGTTCTCTCCATATACCATCCGATCATAAACGCTGCCGGGATAAAACCAATCAAATATCCGCCAGTAGGTCCGACTAACTTGGATATTCCCCCTGAAAATTCTGCGAATACTGGAACTCCCGCTGCTCCGATGACCAAATATAAAAGAACGGACAGTGTTCCATAACGTGCTCCCAAAATGGTGGCTGCGAGACCGATTGCCAGAGTTTGACCGGTAATCGGCACAAGTGGGAGGGGAATTGTAATTTGTGCCATTACCCCGATGATGGCAGCAAATAAAGCAGTTACAATCATGGATCTCAACTTCAGCTGATCTTTAGTCATAAAAAATCTCCCCTTTAATTATGTAAACTATTCAAACTACCAGGTTAACAAGACAACTATATGATTATATGAAATGATTGTCAACGCCAAACAGGTTATAGAAAAGAGCAAAACTAGCCAAGCTCGATATAAGGCAGGTTTTAAGGCCTCTTCTCCAGGTAACTTGAAAACAGTTTTGATAGGAGCTTCAGGTAAAAACTCCATATCCACAGCTCATACTAGTTATCCACAATCAAATCAAATAGGTGTATAGGTATTAATTATACGTTTACGGGTATATATGGGTATTTTAAAAATGTAACCTCTAGCCAATTTGCTTAACTGTATAAATCACCAGTTAAAAACCCAAATGTTTCATCAGAAAACACAAACAGACATAAGCTAAATGTTATTTCAAAAAAACCTTCAAAAACCAACTGACGGGAAATAATGAATGTTTTATTATTATCAAATAACTTCCTTATTCATTATAACGAACACAACATCAAAGCTGGTTTTTTACAGAGGAGTAAATCAACCTATTTGCGGGTAATTTCAAATAGACATAAGCTGCCGGGATGAAAAATTTGATTAATGTGCTAATTTTCACTTAGTATCTAATTAATAGCCAAAATTTTCATCCACCTGAGATGATAATCAGATAAATGGGGGATATTAGATGACAAAAGCACTTTTAAATATTGATTATACAAATGACTTTGTCACTGGAGCATTGCCTTGCGGACAGCCTGCTATTGATATAGAAAAGGAAATAGCAGCGATCACGACAAATTTTATCGAAGATGGGGCATTCACGGTCTTTGCGATTGATCTCCATTTTCAGGATGATCTCTATCACCCTGAAACAGCCCTTTATCCGCCCCATAACCTTAAAGATACTGAGGGACGCGATTTGTATGGCGAATTAAGCAAGGTATATCAGTTACATGCTGATAAGGAAAATGTATTTTGGATGGATAAAACAAGATACAGCGCCTTTGCGGGAACAGACCTTGAATTAAAATTAAGAGAGCGCGGGATAACCGAAGTGCACCTTGTTGGTGTCTGCACAGATATCTGTATATTGCATACCGCAGTTGATGCCTATAACAAAGGGTTCGACATTGTTGTTTACGAAAAGGCTACTGCCAGCTTCAATGAAATGGGACATCTCTGGGCTTTGGAACATTTTAAAAGCTCATTGAACGCAAAGGTGATTTAACAGAAGATATTACACAGGAGGTTGCATTAATGCGTAATGAATTTGCGGATGACAGTTTAACTTTACATACCGATTTATATCAAATTAACATGGCCCAAACCTATTGGGAAGATAATATACATAATAAAAAAGCTGTTTTCGAGGTTTTTTTCAGAAAGCTTCCGTTTGGTAATGGATATGGGATTTTTGCCGGCCTTGAAAGAGTGATCGAGTATATTGAGAATTTCCGCTTCACCGAAAGCGATCTTATGTATTTAAAAAATGAACTTCATTATAAGGATGGTTTTCTTGAGTATTTAAAAAACATGAGATTTACTGGCACCATCAAATCAATGGAAGAGGGCGAGCTGGTCTTCGGCAATGAACCGATCATGAGAGTCGAAGCTCCTCTGGCAGAAGCTCAAATTGTTGAAACAGCTCTATTAAATATCATTAACTATCAAACATTGATTGCCACCAAAGCTACACGCATAAAAGAAGTGATTGGCGATGGAACTGCCATGGAATTTGGATCCAGAAGGGCCCATGAGATGGATGCAGCCATCTGGGGTACAAGAGCAGCATACATAGGAGGCTTTGATGCGACTTCAAATGTGAGGGCAGGCAAGAAATTCAGCATCCCGGTTGCAGGAACGCATGCGCATTCATTTGTTCAGGCTTATCGTGACGAATATACAGCTTTTAAGAAGTATGCAAGCACCCATAAAGATTGCGTTTTTCTTGTAGATACTTATGATACTCTGAAATCCGGTGTTCCCAATGCAATCAAAGTAGCAAAAGAATTAGGCGACAAGATAAATTTTAAGGGCATTAGACTTGATAGCGGCGACCTTGCCTATCTATCTAAGGAAGCGCGAAGAATGCTTGATGAGGCAGGATTCCCTGATGCAAAAATAGTTGCTTCGAATGACCTGGACGAATATACGATTATAAACCTGAAAGCACAGGGCGCTAAGATTGATATTTGGGGTGTGGGCACGAAGTTAATCACTGCTTTTGAGCAAGCAGCACTTGGAGCTGTATACAAACTCGTTTCAATCGAGGATGAAGCGGGTAAAATGGCTGATACGATAAAAATAAGCGGGAATCCGGAAAAAGTCACCACTCCTGGTTTAAAAAGAGTTTATCGCATCATCAATAAGGATAATCAAAAATCAGAAGGGGACTATATTGCTCTGGAACATGAAACCCCCCAGCAGGAAGAAAGGCTGAAGATGTTCCATCCAGTCCACACCTTTATAAGCAAATTTGTAACAAACTTCGAGGCAAGGGAGCTTCATAAAGAGATTTTTAAAGAAGGCAAGCTGGTCTATCAGGTTCCATCTTTAAAAGAAATGCAAAGCTTTGCAAAAGAAAACCTTAATGTGTTATGGGACGAGTACCGCCGTTCATTAAATCCTGAAGAATACCCAGTCGACTTGAGCCAGGAATGCTGGGATAATAAAATGCAAATGATCAAGCAAATTAAAGAAGAAGTAAAAGGCAGACCGTATTAAAAGGGAGGAACCGGTAATGAAATTACAGAAAGAAATCATGCAGGCATTAAGTGTCAACGCTGAAATTGACCCAAAAGAAGAAATCAAAAAAAGAATTGATTTCTTAAAGAATTACCTCATGAAAACCAATTCAAAAGGTTATGTCCTAGGCATCAGCGGCGGGCAGGATTCTACCCTGGCAGGACGCCTGGCACAGCTTGCGGTTGAGGAACTGAGAAAGGAAGGAAAAGAAGCAACCTTTACAGCAATCCGTTTGCCATATGGTGTCCAGAAGGATGAAGATGATGCCCAGCTGGCTCTATCCTTTATTCAAGCAGACCGTGAATATGTATTCAATATAAAAGATCCAGTTGATGAGGTTAAAAAGGAATATGACCGAATCTTCCCGGAAGACCCTTTAACGGATTATCATAAAGGAAACGTAAAGGCACGCATGAGAATGATTGCCCAATACGCAATTGGGGGGCAAAACGGCTTGCTTGTTATTGGCACAGACCATGCTGCTGAAGCAGTAACAGGATTTTTCACAAAGTATGGCGATGGCGGTGCCGATGTTCTTCCGTTATCCGGCCTGACAAAGAGACAGGGTAAAGCACTCCTTAAAGAGCTTGGCGCGGAAGAAAGGCTATATTTAAAAGTGCCAACCGCTGATCTCCTTGACCAAAAGCCCGGACAAGCCGATGAAACTGAATTAGGTATATCCTATGATGAACTGGATGATTATCTTGAAGGAATGGAAGTAAGCCAAGAGGCTGCTGAAAAAATTGAAAAACGCTATTTGTTCTCTGAGCACAAGCGCAGAATGCCGGCATCCATGCATGATGACTGGTGGAAATAACCGAATCTAAAAAAAAGAAAATCCCTGCAGCGGGATTTTCCTTTTTTATTTTGGCTCTGTTAAAACTAATTGTTTATATTGGCACCCTGTTTGTTGATGTCAAAATAAACACATGCAGGGAAGGGACCCGGACCACCCGCGGTTCGCTGAGCGTCTGGAGCAGATCAACAGGCAAGTTTGACATTTTAATTATGTTTTAACTTATTCATCATTTCCTGATAAAACTTCTCAGGTTCATCAACGTTTAGCACAACCCTGCTTGCTCTCCGCTTCAAGCCATACATTAAATGAATCTCTTCTAATTCACTCAGCGTTATTTCAAACATAGGTTTTTCCTGAATGAAATCCGGCACTCTTGCATCATATAAATCTTTTAGTTCTTTCCCGCTGAATTTTTCAGGTCCATCATAATATTTAATCTCCTTTATCTTCTCTAATGGAAGATTCATGCTCTTTGAAAAACCTGTTTGCAAGAGCAAATGGGAATCCGAAATCACGAATGGCGTCAAACGGGTCGCATGTATTTCAGCCAAAAAGTAAAGAAGACCATATATATTAAGGAATATTGAAATATAAGCAATCAATGGACTCCAGGAATGCAGCCAGTAATGCAAGCCGATTGATTCAATGACAATCGCATGGATTAGCATGATATAAACAGCATTTACACTTGTTTTTTGATGGTAGGTAAAAGCTTTGCCATGCTTTATTGAAGCTCTCTTTCTCCAAGAAAATAAAGCATAATTAAACATCGCAAACTCGGTCACTAGAACTGTGGCCAGTCTGTTACTGGGCAAATGTTTCTCAACAGCTTTCTGAGCATTAAAAAGAAAAAATGAATGGATGCTGGCCAGCTTCCGATATTCTTTCAGAAGTCGCGGAAGGTTTGTTATGACCTTATAAGCAATATAAAGCTCCAAACAAAGAAATAGCATTTCCGACAAAAGCACCAAATAAGGCAAAAAAGAGTATTGTGACAGATACTGACCCGGGATAATAAAATAGGCAGCACCATATCCTGCTAATATAACAATTCCTAAATATTTCAATGAGTATCTTTTGCGGATAATTAGGAAATACGTTATGAGCGGCACGATGACAAGCAAATCCAGCAGGGAACCCAGCACAGCACCGTCTGGAACAGGTCCAAAAAGAGGTAACCGGTATAGTGTAAAGTTGGAAAGAAGAATCAAAGAGGTTAACAGGAAAAAACAAAGCCAGCTTGGCTTTTTCATAACTTTTGTCATATTTATCCACCTCAACTCTATTATAGCTTATGTGAGAAATTAAACATATAAAAAAATGCAGCCCCTTCCGTCTGGGACTGCATTTTTTTATTGACCTGATAGAAGCTGGTAAGCCCATTCTGTTTTAGCGTCACTCGGTGGTTCAATATCCTTTAATGGATATTCCAGCCCAAGCGCTTCCCATTTATACACTCCAAGTTTATGGTACGGAAGCACTTCAATTTTTTTTACGTTTCTTAAACCTTTAATAAATAGTCCGAGCCTTTCAAGATCAATCTTCCCGTCAGATATAGTTGGGACCAGCACGTGCCTTATCCAAACGGGAATGTGGTTTTCAGATAGATAGTTGGCAAATTGCAGAATATGTTCGTTTGTAAGGCCTGTCAGTTTTTTATGTTTTTCTTTATCAATGTGTTTCAAATCCAGCAGCACTAAATCGGTATAACCCATCAATTCTTTCAGCTGATTTTGGAAAAGAGGGGAGCTGGAATAACAGCCGCCAGATGAATCAACAGCTGTATGGATGCCTAGTTTTTTACATTCTTTAAAAAGCTCGATAAGGAAGGGAATTTGCAATAATGGTTCTCCGCCGCTCACTGTTATCCCGCCCCCAGATGCTTCAATAAAGGGGAGGTAGGATTGGAGGTCATCCATGATTTCCGAAACAGACATTTGTTTCCCAGTCCCAATCTCCCATGTATCAGCATTATGGCAGAATTGGCAGCGAAGAAGGCAGCCCTGCGTAAATATGACATAACGGATGCCTGGTCCGTCTACCGTTCCAAATGTCTCAATTGAATGAATGTTCCCGTACATGATGATCTTCCTTTCAATAAGCAAGGAGCGCCGCCTTGGCGCATCCGGACCTTAATAAGTGATAGGGAAGACCTCCTAAGGGGAGGTCCAATTATTGCAAATTACATTGTTTCATGGAATGTCCGATTGATTACATCAAGCTGCTGCTCTTTTGTCAATTTAATAAAGTTCACCGCATACCCTGATACCCTTATGGTTAATTGCGGATATTCCTCCGGGTGCTCCATGGCATCCAGCAAAGTTTCCCTATTAAATACATTTACATTCAGATGATGGCCGGATTTAATCGCATAACCATCAAGGATGGAAACAAGATTGCGGATACGGCTATGTTCATCTCTGCCAAGCGCTTTAGGCACAATGGAGAATGTGTTGCTGATTCCATCCAGGGCATATTCATAAGGCAATTTCGCAACAGAAGAAAGGGAAGCAAGCGTACCTTTTGTATCCCTGCCGTGCATAGGATTGGCTCCTGGCGCAAAAGGTTCGCCTGCACGTCGTCCATCCGGCGTATTTCCTGTCTTTTTGCCATACACAACGTTAGATGTAATGGTCAGTATGGACATCGTATGCTTCGAGTTCCGGTATGTCTGATGCTTGCGGAGCTTTTTCATAAACCGCTCGACTAGATCCACAGCAATGCTGTCAACACGGTCATCATTATTGCCGTATTTCGGGAAGTCTCCTTCTGTAATAAAATCAACTGCCAATCCGTTCTCATCGCGGACCACCTTTACATTAGCGTATTTAATAGCGCTCAATGAATCTGCCGCGGCACTTAGACCGGCAATACCAGTCGCCATCGTCCTTAATATTTCGGAATCATGAAGGGCCATTTCAATTCGCTCATAGCTGTATTTGTCATGCATATAGTGAATGATATTCAATGTATTAATATAAAGGTCTGCCAGCCAATCCATCATTAGGTCGAACTTAGCCATTACTTCTCCATAATCAAGAACTTCTGATGTGATAGGGGAATAGTCAGGACCTACCTGGATATTCAGTTTTTCATCCTTTCCGCCATTAATGCTATAAAGAAGGGCTTTTGCAAGGTTTGCCCTGGCCCCGAAAAATTGCATTTGTTTTCCGATTTCCATGGCAGATACACAGCAGGCAATTCCGTAATCATCGCCGTATTCAGGGAGCATAATGTCGTCGTTTTCATATTGGATGGAGCTTGTTTCAATGGACATTTTGGCACAATATTTTTTAAAGTTATCAGGCAGTTTAGCAGACCAAAGCACCGTTAAATTCGGTTCCGGAGCTGGCCCCAAGTTCCTTAAAGTATGAAGGAACCGGAAAGAGCTTTTCGTTACAAGCGGACGTCCATCAAGCGCCATGCCGCCAATTGACTCTGTTACCCATGTAGGGTCGCCGCTGAATAATTCGTTATAATCAGGTGTTCTTGCAAATTTTACGAGACGAAGCTTCATCACAAAATGGTCGACAAGCTCCTGAGCTTCCTGTTCGGTCAATACGCCCTTGTGAATATCTCTTTCTATGAATATATCAAGGAAAGTGGACACGCGCCCCAGGCTCATAGCGGCACCGTTTTGTTCCTTAATGGCAGCGAGATAGCCGAAGTACAGCCATTGGAATGCCTCAATTGCATTTCCTGCAGGCATGGAAATATCAAATCCATAATTTTCCGCCAGCTGCTTAAGTTCCTGCAGTGCACGAATTTGTTCTGAAATTTCTTCACGCAAACGGATATTTTCTTCATTCATAACACGGCTTGTTGTTTTTAAATCATCTTCCTTGGCTTCTATCAGACGGTCGACACCATAAAGGGCAACCCGGCGGTAATCCCCAATAATCCTTCCGCGGCCGTATGCATCAGGAAGGCCGGTAATAATGCCAGCTTTGCGGGCAAGTTTCATTTCATCTGTATAGGCATCAAAAACACCCTGATTATGTGTCTTACGATAATCCGTGAAGATTTTCTCCATTTCCTTGCTGGCTTCATAGCCATACGCTTCACACGCTGCCACCGCCATGCGTACTCCTCCGAACGGCTGAAGGGAACGCTTAAAAGGGCGGTCCGTCTGAACACCGACTATTTTTTCATTATGCTGATCCAGGTAGCCTGGTCCGTGAGAAGTAATGGTAGAGACGATTTCCGTATCCATATCAAGGACTCCGCCATTTTCCCGCTCTTGTTTGGTAAGTTCCATTACTTGATCCCATAATAATGTGGTTGCTTCAGTAGGTCCTGCCAAAAATGACTCATCACCTTCGAAAGGTGAGAAATTTTTTAATATAAAATCCCTGACATCAATTTCATTTGTCCATTTACCTTTTTTAAAGCCATTCCATTGTTCCATGGAAATCCACCTCAATATTAATTGTTTTAATGTTAGACTGTTTTCGCAACTTTGTTGTTCTTAAATAGATTTTGAATAAAACCTTATTAAATAAGCTTGGTTGATTGGAGCGTAAGGTGCGAGACTCCTGCGGGAGGAGTGGGACAGGTGAGACCCCGCAGGCGCTGAGCGCCGAGGAGGCTCACCGCCCGCCCCGCGGAAAGCGAGCATCCTGGAGCGGAAATCAACCTCTTCTGACTGTTTGCTTAAAAAGCAACAATCTTATAGAAAACACCCTAACGTAAAGTCTGTATAACAGTTGCTACAACTTTACTATACATTCAATATAACAGATTATATGTGAAGTGAATCACAAACATTGTGGCTGTATTGTGAATATTGATATAAAGGGTAGTATATAAATTTCCTTTAACTAACCTGTATTATAAAAATCATTTATAATTACAAACTGTTATAGGTTTATAATTATTAAGTTTCCATCATTTTAACACTGGAAACAGTCTGTATAATCAGCCACATATGTCTATGTGGTGAATTGTTTTTACTAGAGGTAGAGAAACAAAAAAGCACAGAAAAGAAAATCCTTGAATGAACGGCAACAATTACCTGTTTAATAGATTGATATATTCTGATTAAATATAAGTATGAAAACACTATCAAAAATTTCATTCATCCTTATGTTGTCTGTCGCACTAGTCTTTGGATTCCATTACGATGCAAAAGCATCAACAGTACATACCGTCCAATCAGGGGATACCATGTGGAAAATTGCCCTGAAGTATCAAATGGGGGTTCATGAAATCATCAATGCCAACCAGCAGATTTCAAATCCGACTTTTATCTATCCCGGCCAAAAGGTAAATATTCCTACTTTATCTAAGGCTACCGTTAGTGTTGAAGAGCAGGTCGTTCAACTCGTAAACCAGGAAAGAGCGAAATACGGATTAAAGCCTCTTAAATCAAATTGGGAGCTTGCGAGAGTGGCGAGATACAAATCTCAGGATATGATTAATAAAAGATATTTCGATCATAATTCTCCTACATACGGAAGCCCATTTGATATGATGAAAAGCTTTGGCATTACATACAGAACTGCCGGCGAAAACATTGCCGCAGGGCAAAAAACTCCTCAGGAAGTTGTCAAAGCCTGGATGAACAGCGATGGCCACCGCAAAAATATCTTATCTGCCAATTACACTGAAATCGGTGTTGGATATGCACAAGGCGGCTACTACGGTCATTATTGGACTCAAATGTTTATAGGACGATAAAAAAGAAGCACCGGGATTTCGGTGCTTCTTTTCTTTTTCCGCTTTAGTCAACAACTATATAAGCAATCATCGGGCCGCTGTTCTCTTTATCCGGATGTGTAAGGCAAACCAAGCGGTATACACCGTCTTTGTCAAACTGAAGGGGAACTACCGTTTCCTCGCCTTTTTTTACAATCCCTTTTATATCAGTACCCTCTATGATGTATGGGTGCTCGGCACCATTTACTCCGAGGATCTTAAGGTTGACCTTTTCATCCTTTTCAAGAAAAATGGTTCCCGGATCCCAGCGATACGCTTCAATTTCCTTCCCATCCGGCAGCTTGGACTTGAACTCCCCGGTAACCATATGAATCTCGCGGACGGTTTCATTATCCGCCTGATTAAATACTGTCAAACTATCTGATTGTGTATAAAACCAGACCGATGCAGAGGCAATGACCATAAAAATTATGAAGAATGCAATGATGCTTCTTTTTTTCAAAACAAGAAAAGGCATGTCGTAACTCCTTCCTGAATTAGTTGTCCATATATAGATATGCAGGGAGGGCAGGGGAACTTGTCTATTTTCCATCAATTTTTCTGATTATTTCTTTACATACCTTAAAATATTATTTCATAATAGAGTTAAAAAAGGATGTGGCAGCATGTACAAGGTACTTGTGGCCAATCGTGATGATTATGATACGAAAGGCATTGAATGGCTCTTAAAATCATCCATGCCTGCATGGCAGGTGGAAACAGCAGAGGATGAGACTGAAATGATTGAGAAAATTGAATCATTCCAGCCCAATCTTTTGATTCTCGAGCTAGACATGATCGATGAAAACAGTTATGGAAGTTTTATAAAAACCATTCAGATTATTCGTCCTGATGTAATAGCTCTTACAATGGAAGCCACCTTTTCACAGGCAAAAAGAGCAATAGATATGGGTGTTGCAGATTTAATTTTGAAACCTATCTCCGCAGATACTCTGCTAAAGTCAGCCAGAAAGATCCACAGACAGGCCCAGCTGGATGGGCGATTTTCTAAACAGAAACCAAAGGTAAAAACTGAAGAAGGGTACCAGTATCAGGATTTATTTTTGGAGAGCACAGCTTCTGCCAAATCCTTTGTTACCATTGGCGTTAAACCTGAGAATCCAAGGGAACTTCCAAAACTTTATTCTTTTCTGAAAGGTTATTCTTTTCAAAAATCAATCCGCTCGTTTATTTTGAGTGATATGGTTCTTCTTGTTACCGAACAAGCCAGCTTTGCTTGGAAAGAAGAAAGTATCCGCTTTATGAGGGACTGGCAGGAAACATCTGCCGTGCTAATAGCCATAAGCATATATACAGGGAGAGAAGGAAACAGCACAATCAGAAGTCATTATCTTGCAAACCGAAAGCTTATGGAATTAACCTTTTACGCAGGATTCAATCAGGTTATAGAGGGAGATTCTATTCCAGAGTGGCATTCTATCGATCCTTTTTTAACACCGGACGAGCAAAGCATCTGGATTGATTTTTTAAACCAATCCAATATAGAAGGTATAAAGAGTTGGTTCCATCAAGAATTTCTCATTCTGGCAGACCCCTACCCCGATCCAGGGCTAATCAGAATCAGATTGACAAGCATATTGGCACAAATACGGAGGCATATGAAGACGTTCAGACTTTCAGGAGAAAATATTGAAAAAGAATATCTTCTTTTATTTCAGACGATCCTGTATTCACCCTTGATTTACCGGATTATTAAAGAAATGATCCGTTTTATATCATTTATCTTTGAAACGATTCGGTCAGATAAAAAGCTGAAGCTGGACTTGGCAGACCGAATATTATTTTTCCTTGAAACGAATTATTGGGATCCAACTGTCAGCCTTGAAAAAGCTGCAGAATATGCCGATCGAAATGCTAATTATATTAGCTCTGTACTCGCAAAAAAATGCGGAAAATCATTTCGTGAACTCCTGAATGAAACCAGAATCCGGCAATCTGCCAAGCTGCTTATTGAATCGGAAATGAGCATAAAGGAGATCGCTGCTGTTTGCGGGTTCAGCAACCAGCAATATTTCAATAAAGTTTTCAGCAAAATAAAGGGAATGCCCCCGAACCAATTTAGAAAAAGCATGCAGAAAGCCTCCGTCTAATTAGACTAACCTAGATAAATGAGACACTATAAAACACCTTCGAAATGGTACACTTAATTAAAGTGCTAATTCGGAGGTGTTTTTGCGTGGGCAAAAACGTATATTCAAATGAGGTTAAATGGGCGGTAGTTAAAGATAAGATGAGTGGTCAGTTCACGAATCAAGAAATCATGGAGAAGTATGGGATTAAAAATGTGTCTCAAATCAAAACGTGGATGAAATGGTATCGTGAAAATCAGGTGCATCGATTCGACCAACCAATAGGTAAACAATATTCATATGGTCATGGACCTGACAGTTCAAGTGATGAAGAGAAAAAAGAACGCCAAATGATTCACTTAAAGCAGGAGAATGAAATCTTAAAAAAGTATTTGGAGATAGAAAAGGAGTTGAAAAAGAAATCGTCCTCCAATTAGTCAATACATTACGAAAAAAATACACAGTATCAGCTATTTTATCAGCTTTAAATGTTCCCAGATCTACTTATTATCGCTGGGCATCTTCGCAAGCAGTCAAGTTGTCTAAGGAAGAGGAGACGATTATTTTCCTTTGCGAAAAAACAAAGTACCGATATGGCCACCGTAAAATCAAAGAGCTGTTAAAACGTGACTATCATATCAAGTTAAACCGTAATACAGTTCAACGGATCATGCAGAAATATCATCTTCAATGTAGAGTAAAGCAAAAGAGAAGGTGGAAATCCCAAGGAGAATCTGTCATTGTGGCGCCGAACTTATTACAGCGAGATTTTCACGCAAGCAAACCCAACCAAAAATGGGTAACGGATATTACCTACATTCAATATGGTCCGGACACTTTATATTTATCAACAATCATAGACTTGTTTAACAATCAAATCGTTGCTTACAAGCTCTATACTCAACAACAAACTCCTTTAGTGATTGATACCTTGAATGAAGCACTAGAAAAACGAGGAAACCCTAAAGGAGTAATCATCCATTCAGATCAGGGAAGCGTGTATTCTTCGTATGCCTATCAAAATCGAATGAAAGAGAAGGATTTAGTCAGTAGTATGTCGCGAAGAGGAAACTGTTGGGACAACGCAGTAATTGAGTCTTTTCATTCGAACCTAAAATCAGAGGAATTTCAGTATGTTAAATTTAATTCTTTGTCTTTAGAGGAAGTAAGAGAACGTGTAGATCAATTTATGAGGTATTATAACGAAGAGCGTATCCAAGAAAAATTAGGCTACCACACACCAATAGAGTTCGGTGAAATGGCAGCCTAAGAGGGTGTTTTATTACTGTCTCAAATGACTAGGGCAGTCTAAATCGGAGGCTTTTTTATATAAAAATTATAAAACCACTAATATTTATATAAAACCATCAGAATTCCCAATATAGAAACTAACAAAATTACAAATAATCAAATGTTATTATTATACTTTTCTGACATTTAACGTTCTACAATTTATATATAGATAATATTGGAGGGATCGATATGAAAGCGGAAACAAAAAGAGAAATTAAAAATTATCATGGCAGCGACCTGCATGCTAAAGGATGGATCCAGGAAGCGGCACTGCGCATGCTAATGAACAATTTAGATAAAGAAGTAGCAGAAATTCCGGAAGACCTTGTTGTATACGGCGGCATTGGCAAAGCGGCCCGTAATTGGGATTGCTATGATGCTATTGTCAAAACACTGCATGAGCTTGAAGATGATGAAACCCTGCTTGTCCAATCAGGTAAACCAGTTGCTGTATTCAAGTCTCATAAGGATGCACCAAAGGTATTGATCGCGAACTCAAACTTAGTGCCGGCATGGGCGAATTGGGATACATTTCACGAGCTAGATAAGAAGGGCCTTATGATGTATGGCCAAATGACTGCAGGAAGCTGGATTTACATTGGAAGCCAGGGAATTGTCCAGGGAACCTATGAAACTTTTGCCGAGCTTGGTAGACAACACTTCTCCGGATCTTTAAAACAGACCATTACTTTAACTGCTGGTCTAGGCGGAATGGGCGGCGCCCAGCCATTGGCGGTAACGATGAATGATGGTGTCTGCATTGCCATCGATGTGGATGAGCACCGCATCAACCGCAGACTTGAAACAAAATATTTGGATACAAAGGTCCACACTATTGAAGAAGCTATTACACTGGCAAAAGAAGCAAAGCAGGAAGGCCGTCCGCTTTCTATCGGACTATTAGGAAATGCGGCTGAAATTCTGCCAAAGATGCTCGAAATGAACTTCATCCCAGATGTTCTCACTGACCAGACTTCTGCCCACGATCCATTAAATGGTTATGTTCCTGTTGGTTACACACTTGAAGATGCTGCAGTTCTACGAAAAGAAAATGCGGCTGAATATGTGAAAAAATCCAAGGCAAGCATGGCAGTCCATGTCCAGGCGATGCTTGACATGCAGCAGAAAGGTGCAATTACGTTCGATTATGGAAACAATATCCGCCAGGTTGCCAAAGATGAAGGCGTTGAAAATGCTTTTGATTTCCCTGGATTCGTTCCGGCATATATCCGCCCATTGTTCTGTGAAGGTAAAGGACCTTTCCGCTGGGTAGCATTATCAGGCGATCCGGAAGATATTTATAAAACAGATGAGGTCATCCTGCGCGAGTTTGCAGATAATGAGCATCTTTGCAAATGGATTAAGATGGCTAAGGAAAAAATCCAATTCCAGGGGCTGCCATCAAGAATTTGCTGGCTTGGATATGGAGAACGCGCCAAATTCGGAAAAATCATCAATGATATGGTCGCCAAAGGTGAACTGAAAGCGCCAATTGTTATCGGACGTGATCACCTTGATTCCGGTTCCGTTGCATCACCTAACCGTGAAACAGAAGGCATGAAGGACGGCAGTGATGCTGTTGCAGACTGGCCAATCCTGAATGCGATGATCAATGCAGTTGGCGGAGCAAGCTGGGTATCCGTCCATCACGGCGGCGGAGTAGGCATGGGGTATTCTCTTCATGCAGGCATGGTTATCGTCGCAGATGGAACGAAGGATGCAGAACAGCGCCTTGAACGCGTCCTTACATCTGACCCGGGAATGGGAATTGTCCGCCACGTTGATGCCGGCTACGACCTCGCAATCAAAACGGCTAAGGAAAAAGGCGTTAACATTCCAATGATGGAATAGCAGGTGTAATCCAAAATTTAACATTATTGTGAACTATACGAATAAAACGGTGAAACCTGCGAATAAGAACCAAAATTTACGAACAAATCAATTAAACTAGCGATTAAAAACAGCTAATCTAGCGAAGAAAGAGCCGAAACTTACGAATAAACCTTACACCAATCAAAAAACAGCCTAACAAACTTCCAAAAGGAACGCTCCAATCCGTGGAAAAGCATGGATTGGAGATTCCATTTTTTAAGGAGGAACAAAAATGCACCCAAAAACGATCTTCATCAAGCATGCGAATCAGGTCATTACCCTAAAAGGAAGCTCACACCAGCCTTTGACAAGAGAAAAAATGAGCGAACTGCACATCATTGAAGATGGAGCAGTATGGATTGAGGACGGCTTAATCAAAGAAGCAGGAAAAACATCCGAGCTCGAAACTAAATACCAAAACAGACTGGCAGAAGCCGAAATCATTGATGCTTCTGGTAAAATTCTGCTGCCAGGACTTGTCGATCCGCATACGCATCTGGTCTATGCGGGCAGCCGGGAAGAAGAATTCAATATGCGCCTGAATGGTGCTGCTTATATGGAAATTATGAATAATGGAGGCGGGATCCATGCCACTACATCTATGACGAGGAAAGCGTCCGAAGAGGAATTGGTTCAAGAGAGCCTGGTCCGACTTGATCGCTTTCTTAAGCATGGAGTCACAACGGTAGAAGCCAAAAGCGGCTATGGACTTGATTGGAATACAGAGCACAAGCAGCTGCGTGCCGCTCAAAAGGCAGATACACTGCACCCGATAGATGTTGTCCGTACCTTTATGGGCGCACATGCCGTTCCAGCCGAATACAAAGAGAATCCGGACGCCTTCATTGATTTGGTTATAGAAGAGATGCTGCCAAAAGTGGCGGAAGAGGGGCTCGCTGAATTTAATGATATTTTCTGTGAAAGAGGTGTGTTCACTCCGGAGCAGTCCAGAAAGCTGCTAGAAGCTGGGAAAAAGCTGGGTCTGACACCAAAAATCCATGCAGATGAAATTGAACCTTATGAGGGAGCTGAACTTGCGGCTGAAGTCGGGGCCATATCCGCAGATCACCTGCTAAGAGCTTCTGATAAAGGGATGGAGATGATGGCTGAAAAAGGGGTAATCGGCGTCCTGCTGCCTGGCACAGCTTTCTTTTTAATGGCTGAAGCCGCCAGGGGACGAAGAATGATCGATAAAGGAGTTCCTATAGCCCTTTCAACGGATTGCAACCCAGGCTCTTCGCCAACATGTTCCATGCCATTCATGATGAACCTAGCTTGTATGCATATGGGCTTGACTCCTGCTGAAGCCATTTCTGCTGCGACAATCAATGCTGCTCACGCGATCAACCGGGCCAATGAAATTGGCAGTATAGAAGCTGGAAAAAAGGCAGATCTCCTGCTTCTGAATGTCCCGAACTATATGCAAATGCAATACCATTACGGCATGAACCATACAGACACTGTAATTAAAAATGGGGAGATTGTCGTTAAAGGAGGGAGCTTATGCTACCAACGCTGACTCCTCCAGGTTTCTTTTGGCCTCGGGCTGAATTAGGTACAGATGTTAAAGTCCATGAATGGATCTGCCAGCTGCAGAGTGAAAAGGAATTCAACGAAAAAAACTGGGATGCCGTTGTTTTTGGCGTTCCGCTTTCCCGGTCATCCATTAGCGCCTCGGGAGCTTCCGAGTTTCCGGAGGCCTTCCGCCGTTCCTGGAAAGGGTATTCCACATATAACTTGGATTATGAAAAAGACCTGCAGCAGCTGAAAGTAGCAGATCTGGGCGATGTCAAAATGCATTTTACAGATATCCCGCAATGTCATTCCAATATAAAACAAACAATAAAAGATGTCAGAAAGCAGTATCCTGATTCTTTTCCAATTGCCATCGGAGGGGATCACTCCATTACCGCGATGCTTGTAAGCGGATTAAAAGAGCTGGAACCGGATAAAGAGATTGGGATTATCCAATTTGATACCCATCTGGATTTGCGCAGTCTTGCTGATCATGGGCCAACAAATGGCACACCCATCCGCAATTTAATTCAGAATGGTGTGATAAAAGGGGAAAATGTTTTCAACATTGGACTCCATGGCTTCTTTAACGGCCAGTCTCTTATCCAATATGCCCGTGAGCATAGGGTCAATTGCTTTACCCTGAAAGAAGCAAGAAAACGAGGGATACTGGAAACGGTTAAAGAATGCCTTTCACGGTTGGAGAAAAAGGTAGACACCATATATGTCACAATCGACATGGATGTCCTTGATATTAGCTTTGCTCCTGGCGTACCAGCCTCAACACCAGGAGGGATGAGGACAGATGAACTTTTTGATGCCGTCTATTCTGCCGGGCTTTCTTCCAAAACGGCTGCAATGGATATTGTGTGCCTGGATCCAACGAGGGACCATCAGGCACAGCCGACTGTGAAGGCTGGCACCTACACATTTTTAACCTTTTTGACTGCTTTAATGAATAGATAATAGGAAGGAGTAATTTGCTCCTTCCTATAAATTAAGGGGGTAAGAGAATGGAAAAAGAAACGATGATTAATCCAACACCGCAGCAGCCGCATGTCAGCAGTGCAAATTCCACCTCAAAAAATATCGTGAAGTTCTTTCTTTTCAGTGCAATTGGCATTTTTATGTTTTTTATCCCCGTCACCATGAATGAGAAATCCTCCATCATGCTCGATCATATCGTTACAGCTATCCAGACCGCCTTACCTGCCATCGTCCCTTATTACGCCTTGCTTGTTATTTTGCTGGGGGCAATCTATCCTTTCTATACAAAAACGTGGAACAAAGATAAAGTGAATTCTGTCTTTTCCATTTTTAAAATCATCGGTCTGGCTGTTGCCGTTATGATTGTTTTCGGGTTCGGTCCTGCATGGCTATTTGATCCAAGCATGGGACCATTCCTGTTTGAAAAGCTCGTCATCTCTGTCGGCTTACTTGTTCCGATTGGATCGGTATTCCTGGCATTGCTTGTTGGGTATGGCTTGCTTGAGTTTATCGGCGTATTGCTGCAGCCTGTCATGAAGCCAATTTGGAAGACACCGGGAAGGTCTGCCATTGATGCGGTCGCATCATTTGTCGGCAGCTATTCCATTGGGCTTTTAATAACAAATCGCGTATTTAAAGAAGGAAAATATAGCATTAAGGAAGCAGCCATTATTGCGACAGGTTTTTCAACTGTATCAGCTACCTTTATGATTGTCGTTGCCAAAACACTGGGATTGATGGAAATCTGGAACACCTATTTTTGGACAACGTTGGCTGTAACCTTTATTGTTACGGCAATCTCCGTCCGAATCTGGCCTCTTCGATCCATGAGCGAAAAGTATTTCGATGACCAGGAACCGCCGAAAGAATCATTCTCGGGAAGCCGCCTTCAAGCAGCCTGGAAAGAGGCGATGGATACGGCGGAGCATTCACAGGCACTATGGAAGAATATCATCATTAATTTAAAAGATGGCTTTGTCATGACCATGTCCATTTTGCCATCCATTATGTCTGTTGGTTTGCTGGGATTGGTACTTGCTGAATTTACACCTGTTTTTGACTGGATTGGTTATATCTTTTATCCTTTTACTGCACTCGTGCAGCTTCCAGAGCCATTATTAGCTGCAAAAGCAAGTGCAGTAAGCATAGCGGAAATGTTCTTGCCTGCCCTTCTTGCAGCGGAAGCCGCGTTGGTTACTAAATTCGTTATCGGTGTCGTTTCCGTTTCAGCGATCATTTTTTTCTCAGCGCTTGTACCTTGCATTTTGTCAACGGATATTCCAATCTCTATTCCACAGCTGCTTGCCATCTGGGTGGAGAGAACGATTTTAACGATCTTAATTGCAGCTCCCATCGCATTTTTACTGCTTTAAAACGAATGTCCCCGCTTATGCAGCGGGGATTTTTCGCATAGAATTTCCCTGTACAAACAAACTAGTAAAGGATATTGTATCGAGCATTTAAAGAGTCTAAGGATAAGCAGGTGATGCATTTTGTACAGGCTGTATACTCATAATGACCTAGATGGGGTCGGCTGCGGCATTGTTGCCAAGATTGCATTCGGAAAAGATGTGGAAATCCGCTACAATTCCGTAATGGGTCTGGACCATCAAATCGAAAAGCTTTTCGAACAAGAGAAAAAACTGAAGGATGACTTTCTTTTTATCACAGACTTATCGGTAAATGAGGAAAATACAATCAGGATAGATGATCTTTCCAAGAGCGGCGGGAAGGTTAGATTAATCGACCATCATAAAACAGCATTGCATTTTAATGAATACAGCTGGGGAAGGGTTAAGGTTAATTACGAAGACGGAAGGCTCACAGCAGCGACTTCCTTGCTTTATGAATATTTGCTTGAACATGAGCTTATAAAGCAATCCCCTGCGCTGGATGAATTTGTTGAACTTGTCCGCCAGTATGATACTTGGGAGTGGGACCAAAACGAAAATATCAAAGCTAAAAATCTAAATGATTTGTTTTTTATGGTATCGATCGATGAATTTGAAGAAAAAATGACAGAACGGATTTTAAACGCCAAGCATTTTGATTTTGATGACTTTGAGCAGAAGCTGCTTGAGATGGAAGAAGAGAAGATTGAGCGGTACGTTAGAAGGAAAAAGCGGGAAATCATCCAAACTTTCATCGGGGATTTCTGTGCAGGAATCGTTCATGCAGAATCATACCATTCTGAGCTGGGCAACGAACTGGGGAAGGACAATCCGCATCTCGATTATATTGCGATTTTAAACCTGGGCGGCAAAAAAATCAGTTTCAGGACCATTCACGACCATGTGGATGTTTCAGCCATTGCCGGCCAGTTCGGAGGGGGCGGACATGCAAAAGCATCCGGATGCTCGATGGGCAAGGAAGCTTTTCAGCTGTTCGTCAATGATATATTTCCCTTGGACCCCATGAGGCAGGACGCATTCAAGAATAGATACAACAATAAAAATTCACCGCAAGGCGTTCTGTACGAAAATAAAAAGGGTGACAAATTCTTTATTTTTGCTAAGAATGAAAATATATGGATACTTGAAATGAATGGAAAGCCTATTCAGGAGCCCTATGATGAGTTCCAGGCTGCCGAGAATTTCATTAAAAGAAAATATATGGCATGGCTTGTTCGTGATGACATTTATGTTGATTTTTTAAAGAATTTTCATATGAAAACGAAGCATTAAAACCGCCGTCCTGGCGGTTTTTCTTTTGGTTTGCCTAAAAAGCACTTATTCTGTAAAAAATATGCAAATATCATATATAATGGAGAAAGCCACTATATAAGGAGAGGACTTATGGAATTATTATTGGTTTTTTTCGGCGTTATTTTTTTCGCTGTATTTATTAAAATCCTTTTAACAGGATCTAAAAGAGCTTCTTTCATAAAAAATGAACAAATCCCTGAAAATCTAGGCATCCAGACAGAAAACCTGCTGCCAGTTATCCAGCGGCTTGAAAATTCGCTCCCGCACGGATATAGAGAAAATATTAAAAACCGGGTGTTAAAGGATCATCCACGATGGGAAGATCATGAATATGATTGGGCTTTTTTCGAGCTCAAAAGATATTTTATTCTAAATAGCCTTTTAAAAACTGTTCCCATGTTCAGTGAGAAAGTGGATGAAATATGGCATGAAATGCTAATGTTTACCCGTGACTATAGTCAATTTTCTCAAAATTTTTATGGAGAGTATCTACACCATTCCCCCAATATGGACAGCACGCCCATTCCAGGGGAAAGAGCCTTTTTCGATTGGATTTATTTAAGCCTCTTTGAAACTAGCCATAATAGCCGGAGAATTTGGGGCGGCTTTTTAAAAAACCCGATAAAAAAGGAAATCCTTGAGGACTTCAGAAGCTTGAACGAAGAGGACCTATTGGCAAAGTATTTTAGAGAAAGCAGCGATTGGTTAAGCATAAAGAAAGAACTCATCACAAAATTAAAAAGAGAAATTTCAGAGGCTGATGCCATTAAGCTTGGAAATAAACCGCTTGAGTTTTCAAAACCAGGCTCGGTTTATCAATACTCATATTTGCTTCTGCCTGCAGTTTATTATTCTTTTTATGAATCCGACAGGTTCGATGATTATATGAATGAACTTCTTCCTAAAGAGCTGGCAAAAGACGGTGCTTCAAGCGGGGTATCATGCTCTGGCTATGCTTGCAGCAGTCCAACTGATGATGATTCAGGCGGAGGACACGACTCCGGCGGGGGCTCCAGCTGTTCAAGCTGCGGGGGAGGCTGCAGCAGTTAAAATAAGTAACCCATATCGGGTTGCTTATTTTTTTATCCTTAATTATTTGATGACATGGTTACACTATTAGCAAGAGTTTTCCTAAGATTATCAGTACTTTCAAATTCAGGCAGTAAATTTTCAATTGTGTAACAATTTATATTTATAATATCTCACTGAAATGATTCTTTGGTACAATCAAAGATGCATGATTAATGGCTCGAATTGGATGTGTATTTATGAGAAAATTGGTTCTTTCTATGCTGCTCCTTTGCTCTTTTCCAAATACAATTGCACATGCCGAGGAAATAGCAGAACCTGAAATTATCAGTGAAGCAGCAGTCCTTTCAGATACGGAGTCAGGGACTGTTTTGTATGAAAAAAATGCAGAGAAAAGAATGTTTCCAGCCAGCTTAACAAAGATTGCTACGGCTATTTATGCAATCGAGAACGGGGACATGAGTGAAATCGTGACCATAAGCAAGGATGCGATGGAGGTAGATGGGACAAGAGTTTACCTGGAGGAAGGGGAAGAGGTTCCCCTAAAAAAACTGGTGCAGGGCATGCTGATCAATTCCGGCAATGATGCAGCATGGGCAATAGCCGAACACCTGGATCAAAATATGGATAATTATTCAAAGAATCTAAATAGCTATCTTAAAGAGAAGGTTCACTTAAAAAACACTCACTTTGTAAATCCTCATGGTCTTCATGATGAAAATCATTATACGACAGCAGCGGACCTTGCTAAATTGACAAACTACGCACTTAAAAATGAAACCTTTAAAGAGATATTTGGAACAAGGGAATTAAAGTGGTCGGGTAAATCATGGGAAACAACAATTTTTACCCATCACAGGATGCTAAAAGGTGAGGTGCCTTTTGAAGGAGTCACAGGCGGAAAAACAGGGTTTGTTAATGAAGCAAAGCAAACTCTCGCAACTTCTGCTGAAAATGAATCAATAAAACTTACAGTGATATTATTAAAGGCAGAATTTAAGAGGGATATATATAAGGATACAAAAAACCTGCTTAAATTTGGATTCCAAAATTATGAATCCTCGCTCCTCAGCAGCACAGAGATATTCCCAGCACAAGGGAAAACCTTTTCGACCGGCGGCAAAAACGTCCCGATTACCTTACCAAAAGGCTCATACAATGAGAAGGTAACTTCAACAGGAAAGCTGATCATCGAGGAGGATAATGGAAGGGTCATTCAAACTCTTCAGCTCATTGAAGATAAAGAAGATGAAGTTGTATCCAGCCAGCTTCAGCAGGAAGAGGAACCAAAAAAAGCAACAACTGGATACTACGGAAAAATCGGTTTAACACTATTTTTGTTTGCTGTATTTATCCTTTTATTAAGGAAAAATCTAAAAGCAAGGGCTAGAAGGAGAAGACGGGTTTAATACCCGTTTTTTTTTTATTTTATTGACTATGTTAAAATTCATATTTGATTTTGCAGTATGGGCTACATGCAGAGAAATAGTTTTATACGCAGAGAAACTTGGCTATGTGCAGAGAAAAAATTTTATACGCAGAGAAACTTGGGCTATACGCAGAGAAATAGTTTTATATGCAGAGAAACGTGATTATGTTCAGAGAGCTCCAAATAAAAAAGACTAAAGTAATAAACTTTAGTCTTTGACCATCCCTTATTGCATTCTTTGCTCAACCTGGCGGCATACTTCATCTGCGGACAGGCCGCTTGCTTCAATTACAGGTGCTTTTGTAGAAGTATCCTGCATACCCATTACGTTCGAGTCTACTCCGCTTACTACACAGCATGAGCAGTTTTCTGCATCATGAGCTGATTTCATATCGACCACTTCATACCCCTTTTGGCGAAGCGCTTCAGATACATTTGTTAAGGATTGTTCAACAGCTACTCTTTTCGTCATTCTTAACACCTCCTCCGTTGATAGATTGGCTTTTTTGTTCCATTTTTATTCCATGGATAAAAACACCCGAATCACGAAAAAGTAAGGAAGGAGGTGTTGAAAATGGGTAAACGTAAAAAAGATCCTTCTAAGGCGGGATTAAGCTCTCCAAATATAGAGGGGCAAAGGACTACCAAAATGGAAACAGGGAGCAGAAGCGCTTCCTCTGCACGCCATAAAAAAAAGAAACAGGATTTTTAAAGAAAGGCTGTGTTAAAGATTTTTGTTGATTTTGGCACCCTGTTGATTGGAGTGGAAGGGACGGGACTCCAGCGGGAGGAGCGTGTCGAAGGGAGACCCCACAGGCGCGAATGCGCCGAGGAGCGTCGGACCCGTCCGCGGAAAGCGATTCCCTGAAGCGGAAATCAACAGGCAAGTTTAACAGAGCCAAAAGAAAAAAAGCAGGGGCTGCACCTCCTGCTTTTTCCAATCAGTTATACATTTCCGCTACTTGCTTTTGGATCGTAGCATCTTCCAAATAATCATCATAAGTCATTTGCTTATCCACGATGCCAGCCGGTGTAATTTCAATGATGCGGTTGGCGATTGTTTGAATAAACTGATGGTCATGAGAAGCAAACATTAAAGAGCCTTTAAAGTTAATTAATCCATTGTTCAGTGCTGTGATGGATTCTAGATCCAGATGGTTTGTAGGCTCATCAAGCAACAGAACATTGGCCCCGCTCAGCATCATTTTTGATAGCATGCAGCGGACTTTTTCTCCACCTGATAACACACTTGCTTTCTTCAAAACTTCTTCTCCCGAGAACAGCATTCTTCCCAAGAAGCCCCTTAGGAAGCTTTCGCTGTCATCAGCTGGGGAGAATTGGCGCAGCCAATCAACAAGGTTCAGCTCAGAGTTTTCGAAGAACTCGGAGTTATCTTTCGGGAAGTAAGACTGAGATGTTGTCACACCCCATTTATATGTTCCTTCATCCGGTTCCATTTCGCCTGTTAAAATCTTAAATAGAGTCGTTTTAGCAAGCTCGCTAGCGCCAACTAGCGCAATTTTATCATCCTTATTCATGATAAAGCTGACGTTATTTAGGACCTTCACACCATCAATTGTTTTGCTGATGCCATCAACACGCAGCAAATCATTGCCGATTTCACGTTCTGGAGTAAAGCCGACATATGGATATTTTCTGGAAGAAGGCTTGATGTCATCCAAAGAAATCTTATCAAGCAGCTTTTTACGTGAGGTCGCTTGTTTGGATTTGGATGCATTTGCACTAAAACGTGCAATAAAGCTTTGCAGTTCTTTGATTTTTTCTTCCTTTTTCTTATTGGCATCCTGCGCCATCTTTGAGGCAAGCTGGCTGGATTCATACCAGAAGTCATAGTTACCAACATAAATTTGGATTTTTCCAAAGTCAAGATCGGCAATATGGGTACAAACCTTGTTCAAGAAATGACGGTCATGGGATACCACAATTACTGTATTTTCAAAATTGATCAGGAACTCTTCAAGCCATTGGATCGCTTTAATATCCAAGTGGTTTGTCGGCTCATCCAGCAAAAGAACATCCGGCTTGCCGAAAAGAGCTTGTGCAAGCAGTACTTTAACTTTTTCAGAACCGCTAAGATCTGCCATTTTCTTTGTATGAAGCTCTTCTTCAATTCCTAAACCTTTTAGCAAAATGGCTGCTTCAGATTCTGCTTCCCAGCCGTTTAATTCTGCAAATTCACCTTCAAGTTCAGCAGCCTTCATACCATCTTCATCAGTAAAATCTGCTTTCATATAAATAGCATCTTTCTCCTGCATTACTTCATAAAGTCGTGCATGGCCCATAATAACAACTTTTAGGACCTCAAATTCTTCATACTCAAAATGATTCTGCTTTAAGACGGCAAGACGCTCGTCAGGACCCAGGTGAACACTCCCGGATTGTGCTTCAATTTCGCCGGAAAGAATTTTTAGGAAAGTTGATTTACCTGCACCATTAGCACCGATCAAGCCGTAGCAATTTCCAGGTGTGAATTTAATATTAACATCTTCAAATAGCTTGCGATCACCATAACGAAGACCAACGTTACTGACTGTTATCATATTATTTTTATTCCTCCAAAATACATAATCCTTAAAATTATAACACTTCCAACGCTTAATCGCGAATTCTTATTCATGCTATTTTACATCAAAACCTAAAAAGCAAAAATTTTCGATAATTAAAAGGAAGTAGTTTGAAAAAATTGAATATATAAGGGAGTGAAATCTTGCCAAACAGTCAGGAAGGAAGTGTATGAATTCGTGGAATCTCTTTTACTGGAAGAATTAAAGATTGAGCCATTCAGTTTTGAAATTGAGAGGGGTAAAATCAAGGAATTTGTTATGGCGATAGGAGACCAGAATCCCATTTATTATGATATAGAATCTGCAAAAAAAATGGGCTACAGGGATGTCCCCGTTCCGCCCACATTTCCTACAGCTATTGAAATGTGGGGTGGTTTGGATTTTGAAACTCTTATCGATCTTCTTGGCCTGGATCCGCTTAAAGTGCTTCACGGCGGCCAGGAGTACCGCTACTTAGGCGAGATATATGCAGGGGATACTGTAACTGCCTTTCCTAAATTAATTTCAGCATTTGAAAAAAGAAATTTACGTTTCTTTACTATAGGCATAACTTATAAAAACAGCAACGGAGAACAGGTTCTCTATTCTGAATCAACCATTATTGAAAGAGGAGGCTTGTTAAATGACTGATTTAAAACCCCTTCAAAAACAGGAGATAACACATACGCAGTTGGTCAGGTATGCGGGAGCATCTGGAGATTTTAACCCGATCCATACTGTTGTCCCTGTCGGCGAAAAAGCCGGCTTAGGCGGAGTAATTGCCCATGGGATGCTTATTATGGGAATGGCAGGAGAAGCATTAGGCACATGGTTTCCAAGAAAAGACTTAAGAATGTTTAAGGTTCGCTTTAGTAAAATGACCCGTCCCGGCGAAAAGCTGGCAATTGAAGGCAAAGTGATTAAAGAAACAGTGGAAGAAGGAGAGAAGAGATTGGCAGGCGAAGTGTTTGTTAGAAATGAAACAGGCGAATTGAAGCTATCAGGTAAGTTTCAAGTCAAAATTTAAATATAAGGACGGTTTTCTAGTGAAGAACATGCAGGAGTCCAATTAAGGCCCAGGCAGCATGGAAAAAATATGCACTATGGGCCGGTGCTATCCCAACGCAGGCTGCATGTTGTCTTGATCGCTTTATATGCTTATATCTCCCGCTCGCTCCCCAGGACAGAGGACGAAACAAAAATTGAATCCATATGCTCAAGTTATGGGTATCAGAGAAAAATGGAATTCCGCACCTCCATGATATCCGAAAAAAGCTCCCTACATAATAGCTAACAGTAACTTGGATATAGAAAGAAGCTTTGCATCTGTTACAACACCACCAGAGTTTAACGGCAGCAATAACTGGGTTGTCGCCGGCAGCAAAACAGCCTCCGGAAAACTAATGTGGCAGTTGATCCACATTGATCTTTAAGCACACCTTCCATCTAGTATCAAATGCACCTGGGTTCCCCTGAAATGAACGTTAGCGGTGTCACTTTTGCCGGCATTCCGGGCATTATCCTCGGACCTAATGAACAGATTACATGGGAAGTAACCAATACTGGAACAGATGTTAAGGGTTTTTTATAGAAAAAAGGAATCCAGACAATAAAATAAGTTTCTATTTAAGGAAAAATGGGAAAAGGCAGAAGTATTGATGAACCAATAAAAGTAAAAGGCAAAGGAACCATTAATTTCGAAGGATCAGTTACCCGCCATGGACCTGTCATTTCAGATTTTGCTGCAGATAGCGGCAAGGATACCATCCTGCCTTTGCAATGGACAGCCCTCGAACGATCAAAGGAACTCGAAGCTATTCTAAAGAGAGAAGGGAGGATTCCTGGTGGAGAGCTGCCAATAAAGAAGATGGCACTGTAAACCATCGGGGATCGTGGAGGTTTGTGATAGATACTTCCAATAAGAATACAGCATTCCACCTGGTGGGGTGGGGTGGGGCCGGGCCAATCAAGCCACCCGCTGAGCCGCCGGTACCATGGTCTAATGAATGACTGGGCAGAGGGAAACTTTCATCAGACTAGCCTTCATGAACAGAGCAGCAAACATAAGCTGGTTTTAACACCATAAAACGCCACCGCTAAGCGGAGACAAAGTCGAAAAATAGTTATAAAATGTTCCTATTTGTTCATAGTTTTTTCATAATTTTCATGTACAATATAACCATACAGGCAGGAAAAAGGAGTTTTATTAATGGCTAAGAAGCAGCTCGTTGATTTAGTTAACCGATTAAAGCAATCCGGTATTAAAGTAAGCTTTTCCAAGCCACGATCAAAAACTTTAATACTCATCAACCAAAACAAAAATTTATCATCTTCTGCAAATTAGGTGAAAAAATGGCGGATCCTGCATCCGCCATTTTTTTTATTTGGTAAAACTCGAGTGGTTCATTCCGCTCCAACCGAGTGGTGTTAAATTCCAATATATAACTTAAATTTCCTTCATAATTTTATTAAAAACATCTTTTTTATCAAAATCTTCGCCCATAGGGAATTTCTTTATAAATTTATTATTCTCATCTAATAAATAAACAAAGGTGCTATGAACATAAAACCCATCTCCCGGATCTCGATACTGAAATTGGAACGTGTTAGCCAGCTCCTGGATTTCGTATTGATCCTGCTTTAAGTTATCCGGATCTGCTGTAAGCAAAATCCAATTACCGTCATTTTCAATGTCAAAGGTATTCATATATTTTCTGAGTACCTCTGTTGTATCCCTGTAAGGGTCAATAGTCACTGTCACAAATTGGACTTCCTCTCCAAAAACACCTTCTTCTTCAAGGTCATTTTTGAGCATGTTCATTCTCTGTGTTGTTGTAGGGCAGATATCCGGGCAGTGCGTATAAATAAATTCGACGAGCTTCAGTTTTTTTTCAGATTCGGCAAAATCATATACCTCATCATTAGCGGTTACCAGTGTAATATTGTCAGGAATCTTTGCGGTCATGTCACGTATGATAAAAAAAGAAATGCCGGCAGCAATGCCTATGATTACAATGAGCGTGCTAATTATATAAATCTTTTTCATTATTTCCCCTCCCAATATAAAGATAAATAATATCACACGAAAATCCTATGGATAATATGTGAACATATTTATATAGTGGGGAATTTTATAAAAATGGCTGAGCCTGTTGACTTGTGTGTTTTTCCCTTGCAGGCACAAAGTGAATAGCCAAGAGGTCCAGGAGCCTCCCGATGCACCTGCAGGGTATCCATTTGACACGCTCCTCCCGCTGAGAAAGAACTTTAAAACAGCAAATAGGATGGAAGGATAGAAAAAAGGAACCCCGCAAGGTTCCTTTTCTGTATTATTTAATCGTTTACTTCATTGAAATCCAAACACTCTTTACCTCTGTATAGTTATCAAGAGCGTAGGATCCCATTTCACGGCCGATGCCGGACTGCTTATATCCGCCGAATGGAGAAGCTGCATCGAACGCATTGTAGCAGTTAACCCAAACTGTTCCGGCACGAAGCTTGTTGGCTACATAGTGGGCATTTGCAACGTCGCGCGTCCACACGCCAGCAGCCAATCCATATTCACTGTTATTTGCACGATTGATTAACTCATCAATATCGTCATATGGCATTGCAGAAATGACCGGTCCAAAGATTTCTTCTTTTGCGATTGTCATTTCATCACGAACATCTGCAAAAATAGTAGGGGAGACAAAATAACCCTGCTCCTGTGGCTTGTCACCGCCTGCTACAAGCTGCGCACCTTCGCTTAAGCCTTTTTCAATATAGCCAAGAACGCGGTTTTGCTGTTCAGCAGAAACTAGCGGGCCAATTTCTGTGTCAGCGTGAATCCCTGCACCCTGCTTGATTTTCTTAGCATGTGAAGCCATATCAGCTACTACATTATCAAACTGCTTTTTCTGGATAAATACACGTGAACCTGCACAGCAAACCTGTCCCTGGTTAAACATTACACCGTTAAGCGCTCCTGGAATGGCTTTTGATAAATCAGCATCAGGAAGGATAATGTTAGGTGATTTTCCGCCTAGCTCAAGCGTAACACGTTTAAGAGTCTTGGAAGCATTGGACATGATCAGTTTTCCTACTTCAGTAGAACCAGTGAAAGCAATCTTGTCTACTAATGGATGGTCAACTAGCGGCTGGCCAGCTGTTTCTCCAAAGCCTGGAACAATATTTACAACCCCTGGCGGGAAGCCGGCTTCTTCCATTAATTCAGCCAGATATAAAGCAGATAAAGGTGTCTGCTCTGCTGGTTTTAGAACCACTGTACATCCAGTTGCCAGGGCAGCTCCAAGCTTCCACATCGCCATAAGAAGAGGGAAGTTCCAAGGAATAATTTGTCCTACAACACCAACAGCTTCATGGCGTGTATAGTTGAAGAACGGCCCGTTAACAGGAATTGTTTGGCCAACAATTTTCGTAGACCAGCCTGCATAATACCGCATATGCTCAACAGCCAGCGGAATATCGGCATTGGAAGTTTCACGGATAGGCTTACCGTTATCCAAAGTTTCAAGCTGTGCCAATTCTTTACTGTTTTCTTCCATTAAATCAGCAAGCTTATACATAAGACGGCTGCGCTTAGAAGCGCTCATTTTTGACCATTTACCTTCATCAAAAGCTTTACGAGCAGCCTTAACAGCCAAGTCTATATCTTCCGCACCGGCTTCATAAACAGTTGCAAGAACTTCACCTGTAGCAGGATTATACGTATCGAATGTTTTCTGGGATTTGCTTTCAACAAATTCACCATTGATATATAATTTTTTCTTTCCGCTTAAGAACTTTTCTACCTTTTCTTTTAACCCTACAGTTAGTTGACTCATATAATTCCTCCTTAAAATAGTAGTCTATGTATTTCTTGGTGCTAAAATTGATAGAAGAACAACTATGGTAACGCTTACATAGGTATGTTAACACTATTAAAACTATAAAATCAACTCTGAATTAAAATAATTTTCAGATAACATTCGACAATTTCTGAATAATCCTTTGAACAAGAAAATAGTTAGCAAGAAAAAAGCATACCGGTTTCGGTATGCTTTTTATCTATTAAAGTAACATCCCTGCAATAGCAGCACTTAAAAGCGATGCCAAAGCACCAGCAATTACAGCGCGAACGCCAAGCTTCGCAATATCACTTCTGCGATCTGGGGCCAAATTTCCAAGACCGCCAAGAAGAATGGCCATTGAGGAAATATTGGCAAAACCGCAAAGTGCAAAACTAACTACAGCAACTGTCTTAGGGGACAGGCTGCTGATTTCCGGAGCAAATGATGAATAAGCAACAAATTCATTCAAGACAAGCTTTTGGCCGATATATCCGCCTGCCTGTACAGCTTCTGCCCACGGAACACCAACAGCAAAAGCAAGAGGAGCGAACACAAATCCCAGAATCGTTTCTAGTGTCAGGTTTTCAAATCCGAAGATTCCGCCTGCAAAACCAATGATTCCATTAATAAGAGCAACTAAAGCGATAAAAGCAAGAAGCATTGCCCCAATATTTAAAGCAAGCTGCAGACCAACACTAGCACCGCGTGCAGCTGCGTCTACTACATTAACAGATTCAGTATCTTTTTCGATGGTAATGTCGTCTGTCGTTTCAGAGACTTCTGTTTCAGGTATCATGATTTTAGCCAGTACCAGACCCGCAGGTGCAGCCATGAAGCTGGCAGCCAGCAAGTACTCAAGCGGTACACCAAGCAAAGAATATCCAATTAAAACGGAACCTGCCACCGACGCAAGACCGCCAGTCATTACTGCAAAAAGTTCAGATCTTGTCATTTTATTTAAGAAAGGGCGGACAATTAACGGTGCTTCAGTTTGCCCGACAAAAATATTGGCTGCTGCAGACATTGATTCTGCTTTACTTGTTCCTAGAAGTTTGGAAAGTCCTCCGCCAATCACTTTAATGATTACTTGCATGATCCCAGTGTAATAAAGCACTGAAATCAGGGAAGAGAAGAAGATAACAGTTGTCAGTACTTGGAACGCAAAAACGAAACCTACACCTGAACCTTCCTGAAATAATCCTCCGAATAAGAAGTTAATTCCTTCATTTGCGTAACTGACAATATTATTTACTCCTAACGTTAGCTTTTCTAAAGCTTTTTTTCCCAGTTCCCATTTAAGAACTGCAAATGCGAAACCAAATTGGATGGCCAGTCCGCCAAGTATTGTTCTTAAATTGATTGCCTTTCGATTAGATGAAAGAAGAAGGGCAATACCCAGTACAGTGGAAATCCCCAATAGACCCCAGATAAAACTCATGTTGGACACCTCTTTTGTTGTATTTAAACTCCATGAAAACGTTTTTATGAAACGTCAAAATTTTAGACCTCTTGATAGAGAGGTAGGTGAGTAGACGTCAGACATCTAACTTGTTTACATGTTCATTTTAACATGAATACGTTTACAGTAAAGAGTTTTTTTATGCCAAATTAGATTTGAATTTTAGTCTTCATATTTTTGACACAATAAGGTATTTAAAAATCCTTTATTGGGTAAACAGTATTTCTATAAATTAGGCTGTTTTCTAAAAGATTGTTATTTTTGAATAGATTTGTGAATAGAAACATTGATAAATAAGGCTGGCTGATTGGAGCGTAAGGGGCTAATCCCGCGAAAATGTATTCACATTTACTTGGTGCTGTGATGATTCTAGGATGCTTATTCAAAGTCCTGCGGGAGGAGTGGGACAGGTGAAACCCCATAGTCCTGGACCGGAATTCAACTGTTCTTGCTTATGAGTTCAGCCCGTTGAATTCCGCTGCGGGCACTCAGCGAACCCGCGGGGAGGAACGGGAGCCNNTCTCCTCCCGCAGGAGTCAAGCACCCTCCGCTCCAATCAACTCAGTAAATTAAACTAAGTTAATAAAAAACAACAAACTTTACGAAAACAACCTACTCGAACCTCTCCTTACTACTTGTTGAAAAAGCAACAAAACAGCCCATAAATTAAAATAGGAAGGATCAAACCCAATACTTTCAAAAAGTGGTAAAATGATAGTTGTTTTCCTTAGTTTGAAGAGAATCTACATAGAAAGCAGCGAGGGATACACATATGGAAAAGAGTAAAGTTGTAAAGAAAAATATATTAACAATGCAGGGTTTTTATCTTCTGACTTTCTTTGGTATAGGCAGCATGTTTCCATTATTGAGCGTATATTTAAGTGAGGTTGAAAAGCTGAACGGTTATCAAATAGGCATGATCATGTCTGTAAGCCCCATCATCATGATTTTTTTCCAGCCTTTGTGGGGGGTAATATCTGATAAGACAAATTCCCCAATAAAAATTTTGGCCGCCACAACTTTTGTTGCTGGCCTTTTAGGGTTAGGATTCCTGGTTAATAGCAGCTACATTTGGCTTTTGATTATTGCAGTTTGTGTAGCTATATTTCAAAGTGCTATTATACCTGTCTCTGATAGCATTTCCATTCAATATACGAGCAAGGTGAAATATGATTACGGAAAGGTAAGATTATTGGGATCTCTAGGTTTTGGCATAGCAGTGTTTATAATGGGCAGACTCTCCGAGATCACACCTAAAGTCATATTTTTATCTTTTTTTCTTTCACTTGCTTTAGCAGCTATGCTGGCCATTAAAATGCCCGCAGAAAAGAGCAAGCCTAACCGCAACGTCATTAGCGGTATAAAAGAAATTCTATCATTTAAGAAATTCATCCTTTTCCTGGGAATTACATTCCTCATTTTTGGACCGAACTTGGCTAACAATACTTACTTTGGTTTGTTTATTGAAGATAGCGGTGGTACCTATACGGGGATCGGGATTGCATTCTTAATTGCTGTCTTATCAGAAATTCCGTTCATGAGGGCTGCAGGAAGCTGGATTTATAGGATAGGCATTCTCCAAGTCGCTGCGATTGCAGGAATTGTGTCGCTAATCCGATGGCTGCTTTATTTCATGGAACCAAGCCTTGCTATTATATATGGAACGGCAGTCATTCAGGGTTTTTCGATTGGGCTATTTATTCCGGCCGGTCTTCAATACATTCGTGATATCGCTCCCATTCATATCACGGCCACAGCCATTACTCTCTATTCGGCAATTGGCAATGGCCTGGGAAACTGGTTCTGCACCTTTATTGGAGGCATCATCTATGAAGAATTCAGTATTTATGCCGTCTATTTATTTTTCAGTCTGCTTGCTCTTTTAGGTGTACTGTTAAATTTCTGGCTACTTCATGAAGAAAAGGCCAAAGACACAGCAGGGGCAGCAGTTCAATAATCTTTATAATGCTATAAAAAATGCCGGAGACTGAGTCTTCCAGCATTTTTTATATTAATTTTTTGGCTCTGTTAAAGCATATTTGCACCCTGTTGATTGGAGTGGAAGGAGCGAGATCCTCGAAAGTGCATTCGCATTTACTTCGTGCAGTGTTAATTCGGGGATGTTTATTCAACGTCCAGCGGGAGTAGGAGTGTAAATCAACAGGCAGGTTTAAAGAAATCATAAAAAAATCATAGGCGGTTATAAATGCCCATTCGGGACGAGCATCTATTTCATAGACTGAAACTAGATGTCAGGAGGTGTTATGATGAGCGCGGGTGCAGGTTACGGCGGCGGTTTTGCATTAATCGTTGTCCTGTTTATTCTTTTAATTATCGTAGGTGCCTCTTACTGGAGTTACTAATAATTACTCCTGAAGACCAAAAGATTAAGTTCCGCATTTAAATAGATGTGCGGGAAGAAAATCTGTCCAGAAATTGGGCAGATTTTTTAATTGCCTGCACGCAGCATTAAAATGCTCAGTATGGTAATCAGCATTATGTCCAAAATAAGGATAGTTCTTATTTTGAAAGGAGGGTTTCTTACATGGATAAGAAGGACAGCAAGGACAGTGCAAACATTGCAGGAAGATATTATGAAACAGAAGATTATAAACGCAGCGATCAGCTTTCATCAGGATTGGCAACTACACATGAACAAGTAAGCGACACATACATGGAGGGTCAGGCGGATGCAGTAATCGAAGATGTTGTTGGAGTGGACATTTCCATTCCCCACAAGGGCTACGATGAATAAGATAATAGGAAAAGAGGGTTCATAAATGACGCCAAAAGAAGCACAAGATGACATGAACCAATATAAAATGCCAAAAGCGCTGCTACAAAAAAAGACTTCTTCCTATCGAGTAGGGTACCAGGCCACAACAGGCAACCAGACACCTGGAGAACCTGAAGCAGGAAAGAGATCTGATGAACAAAATTAAAAGCTTACCATGGTTGGTTGATTAAATCGAAAGTTGCACAAGATCCCCAAGATTGCCTTCAGACTTCCAACGTTGGATTGATTTAAGGATTATGATTCATCGTCCGGCAGGATGAGCAATCCGCCGGGACTTCGGAATCACCGCTATTCCGGTACCTTTATAGATTGAAATCAACAGTTAACAAATCGAAAGAATAAAAAATGAGGGCTGTTTTCTAGAAGATTGTTGTTTTTGTATAGATTATGTGAACAACAAAGTTTGCGAAAACAGCCAAAAAGAAAGAGAAGCCGGAAGCGGCTTCTCTTTCTTTTTTTGCCTTTGCAATATTTCCATTATTTCTCGAAGATCCAATCGATAGAAATGAAGCAGATGTGTTTCTTTCATGATTGTCTCCTTAATAGACTCAACTTCGAGCCTACAAACCCTCCTGAATAGTTCTTATGCTGATAATTCGGTAAAAAAAGAAAAGCCATAAAAAAAAATAATTACTCCACTTTGAAATTTGCTTTCTGAACAGCATTATACCCATATCCTTTTCTATTCCAATAAGGCCTTAGAGGCTGAACATTGCCTTCCGTATCCCGAGCCCGAACCAGAATGGTATGTTCACCCTTAACAGCCTGCCATTCAAATTGCCATTTTACCCAGGCGTATTTCTCGTTTTCCTTCTGCTTAAGGGAAGCTTTTTTCCAGCTAATGCCATAATCAAAGCTTATTTCCACTTCCTTTATAATCCCTGTACCGGTCCAGGCAATTCCTTTTATCAGTTGAGCTCCATCTTCAATTATGGAATAGTTCATTGGCTGCTGGATTGTACTGTTGACATGAATGGTTGTTACAGGTTTTTTATCCTTGTCAGTGTCTTTATACGGATAATAAACATAATCTTTTGTTTGAAAGGGGCCATTAAACGCATGTTTAATAATAAAAATATTCTGCAGCCATTTAACCGAAGCCATAGCATACCATTGTGGCACAATTAACCGGTAAGGAAATCCATGCTTGTAAGGGATTGGTTTTCCATTATATTCATAGGCTACGATGGTATCTTCGTGAAGTGCTTTCTCAATGGGAAGGCTTCTCCCATAGTAAAAAGACTCTTCCAAGTCTTTTCGTTCGCCAAAATCCATACCCACAAACACGGCTTCTTTACTTCCTTCCATAAGTCCTGCCTGATTTAAAAGTTCCCTTAGGGGGACACCTTTCCATTTAGCCTGGCTGACAGCGCCTTCCTCCCATTGCTCTCCATATACCTTCGGCTTAAATTTTGCCCGATTATTGCCAGCACATTCCAATGGTAACATGATTGTTTTGGAAGGGAGACGGTGAAGATCATTCATTGTTATTTTTACAGGTTTTTTTACATTTCCTTGAATAGTCAAAAAGAACGGCATAGGAATTAACTGTGGATAGGGAAAGTGGTTTCGTAAATAGAAATAGTCTTTTGGCGTTTTCCATCGGTCGAGAAATTGAATGGGAGACTCCTGGTTTTCCGGATCAAGACTTACTGTTTTTAAATAGGGAATGACAAATTCGTTTCTCAATAGCCCATCACCTCTATTCATAAATATAATGGCAAAGGTCAAGTTAGAACCTTATAAAAATGCCAGATTAATTGCCTTTAGGCCACTTAAGTTTACAAAAGTCATTTTGAGGAATAATCGTAAGTAATACATGCTGAAAGGCGGAACCAGTAATGAAGGAAGAACTTAAAATAACAGGCCACAGACCCTTTCAAATGCCAAAATCACCATGGATAATGGAACAAATATGGAATGATATCCTATTTTTACATTGGCCTGTACCAGCAGAAGCCATGGAAAAACATATTCCTTCCCAACTGAAATTAGACACTTATATTGGAACAGCCTGGATCGGAATTGTGCCTTTTTGGATCAGCAAAATGCGGGTGCGCGGTTTGCCGCCAATGCCTTTTATGAATTCAATGATTGAATTGAATGTAAGAACTTATGTAGAATACGAGGGAAGGAAAGGGGTTTACTTTTTCAGTCTGGATGCAAACAATCCTTTAGCCGTAACCGGTGCCAGAATGCTGTATTTTCTTCCTTATATGAATGCAGAAATGAATGTAACAAATGCAGAAGGAAAGGTGAATTATGAAAGCAGGCGGAAAAGTGGGAATACTGATAGAAATCATTTTTTTGCCTCCTATAACGCTTCATCCAACCCCTATAATTCAGAACCCGGTTCACTTGATGAATGGCTGACAGAACGTTATTGCTTATGGGTTACAAAAGGGAACAAGGTCTTTCGGGGCGATATCCACCATACGAAGTGGCAGCTCCATGAGGCATCTTGTCATATTCAGCATAATTCAATGGCATCCTTTTTGCCACGTGATTACTTTCAAGGGCAACCCATTTTACATTACTCTCCGAGAAAACATGCTTTTTTTTGGCCATTAAAACGGGTTACTTAAACTAAAGAGTAAGTAACCCGTTTTAGATTATTTATGTTTGTTATTAAAATTTCCCGCGAGCAATCTCTTTACTTCGTTATAAGAAAGCCCCGATTGGCTATTCAGCCTTTTTATTTCATCAATATCTGTACCGGCAATAGTTAGATTCTTCTTCCCATTTGTATTATTCACATTATTTCCTCCTAAAATATGAATGATTATTTTGCCCCCTTGTAAAAGTTTTTCTATAAAAAATGACTTTATTGTCCATACTAAGAAAAAAAGGGGGCGTTTCCTATTTTTTTCAATAAAAAAGGACAAGATGATAAGCCGGAAGTGGTGCTTATGGACACAGAGGTATATTCATGCAATAGCTGCAATGGTTGGATGAGAAAGGATTTTGCCTCTGCAGATTTAAAATGTCCATTATGCGGTGATGAAACAACAGTTGAAATGAGGGAATTGCCGCAAATTCAATAAAATACTTATAAATGAAAAAGACTGTTGTCACCCAGATAACAGTCTTTCTTATTGGGACTAGTAGTCTCCGTACAATTCTTGAAAGGCTTGTTCCGCATCTTTTTCAGAAGTAAACAGCGCATCGTCCTCTTCAATTAAATGGAATGATTCGTTAAGAAATAGAGCTACTGCGTTAGGATCTTTAGGATGAGGAACAATTTCGGCTGGGCGGACGTTTGCTACGATTGGAGTATGAGGATTATGATAAATGACAAAAACCTCATCGCCTGCTTTTACATTTCTTGGATCGATTGTTTCCATTCTTATTCACTCCTTCAATATAGATGGGACAAATTTATAGATTTTCGTTTTGCTGACCAATTTCTTTGGCGCCAATAATTGCATTTGCCGTTTCCTGCTGTTCGTGTCCATCAACTGAATCACCAACAGTATTTCTTAAATTGGGAAACTTTCCGTCCGTATCAACTGTGACCATTTCCTCTTTTGGCGCCTGTGTTAAATATTTTTCATCTTTTTCATTCATCATCAAAACTCCTTTGGACTCTTATATTTAATCCGTTGTCTTTTAAGTTTTCTCCCACCATTGAACCAATATGCAACCATATTAATCCTTGATTTAATGGGTATATTACTTTTATAAATTTTAAAATCAAGCAGAGGTGCCAAAATAGTGGACAACAATATGAATTTGATTAATGCAATTCAGAATGAAGCCTATTCATACATTGCATCATCTGATCTTGACCGAGTTATCGATGCTATCGGTGATGCAAAATTTGTTTTATTAGGCGAGGCTTCTCATGGGACATCTGAATTTTACACCGTCAGAACTGAGCTATCCAAAAAGCTCATCGAACAAAAAGGATTTAATTGTATTACAGTGGAAGGGGACTGGCCTTCATGTTTCAACGTTAACCGGTATGTTAAGGGTTATGAACAAATGAGTTCCCAAAGGGCTCTGGGGGATTTTAACAGATGGCCTACCTGGATGTGGGCAAACGAGGAAGTCAAGCTGCTTATAGAGTGGCTTCATGACTTTAATCATCGTACTGAACAGCAAAGTAAAATGGCCGGTTTTTATGGCATTGATGTGTACAGTTTGTGGGAGTCAATGGAAGAAATCATTAAACTCCTCGAAAAAAACGGGGCAACTGAGTTGGAGTCGGCGATAAATGCTTTTTCCTGCTTTGAGCCGTTTCACCGGACTCCAGAAAATTATGCCGTGTCTGCAGCTTTCTATGGGGAAGGCTGCGAAAAGGAAGTTGCTGAACTTCTTCTTAAAATAAAAAACAAATGGGATTCAGCAAGGGACCTAGAAGAAACCTCCCTAAACCTTTCGATAAATAGTCTTGTTACGGTTAATGCTGAAAACTATTACCGCGCAATGGTAAAAGGCGGTCCAGATGATTGGAATATTAGAGATCATCATATGGTAAGCGCTTTAGAGGAAATCTCCAACTATTACGGCCAAGAATCTAAGGTGATTGTCTGGGAGCACAATACCCATATTGGCGATGCAAGAGCTACGGATATGCAAGAAGAGGGTCTTGTTAATGTAGGCCAAATCCTCCGTGAAAAATATGGGGAAAACCAGGTTTATGCAATAGGCTTTGGTACACACTCCGGGACGGTTGTGGCAGCGGAAAAATGGGGCGAGGAGCTTCAGGTAATGGAAGTGCCGCCAGCACAAGAAGGCAGCTGGGAGGATGCCCTCCAAAAAGCAGGAAAAGGAAATAAAATATTGTTGTTTACAGATAATAATCGGGATCTTTTTAAAAACTTCATCGGCCACCGGGCTATCGGAGTAGTATACAATCCGGAATATGAACAGTATGGGAACTACGTATCTACACAGATTTCACGCCGGTATGATGGGTTTATTTATATCGAAAAGACAAGGGCTCTCAAACCGATTTTATCAACAGCCGGAATCACATAATTTATTCAGCTTGCTAAATCCAAAGCTGTGAAAACGTTCACAAAACAGACACCACTGAACCTGTATGAGAGCGGGTGAGAGTGGTAAAATAAAGATGTAAAGGAAATACAAAAACTCCTTAACATCTTAGGAGACTCAGCCATATAGTGTTCGTTCCGGCTGTCAGTGAACGAAAGCTAAAAAATCCTTTACTATGCTGAAAAAGGGAGGTAAATAACTTTAGTTAACAGGATGATCAAAGTAAAGACTACTGGAAGCTCACTATTAATTTGACACTCTGCTGATTGCAGCGGAAAATCAACTGTCAAGTTAAGCAAAGCAAAGCTAAGCATTAAAAAGGATGCATACTTTATTTCCACCAGATTTCATGTGAAACTTCTGTCTAATGCTCCTAATGGAATAGGGCTTACGCAGAACCGGATCATCTAACCTAAAGGCCTTTGGCTGGGAAATAATAAGTGAATCCTTATAAGAGAATAGTCTCTATCCAGGGAAGATAGTGAACGATTTCTCTTAAATTGCCAAAAGATTTCCTTTTGCACTCAAAAACCTGTTATTCTAAAGTTTAAAAACGACTTGACCAAACCTCTCCTAAAGGATGTTGTTTTCAGTAAGAATTGAGTCTCAAAAAAGTGTTTTTCCAAAACAAAGTTCAGTTAGCAGGAACTAATTAAACGGAACAAACACTCCATCAGCTGCCAGGTTATCAGCTCTCGAAAATGTGTTTAAATTAGCTGATGTGCATGGTTGGGTCCCCTAAGATGTTAACCTAAAAACCCCTCCGAATCGGAGAGGTTTTTCTTTTATTCATAGCTGTTTTCTAATTCATCGACTAAAGCACCTACATAGCTCACAGCTTTGCGGATTGCATCCGGCTTGGACATATCAATGCCTGCACTCCTTAAAAGTTCAAGCGGTTTTTTAGTTCCACCCGATTTAAGGACATCCAGCCACCGATCTACCGCAGGCTGGCCTTCTTCTTTAATGCTTTGTGCCATCGCTGTAGAAGCAGTTAGCCCTGCTGAATAAGTGTATGGATACAGTCCCATATAATAATGCGGCTGTCTCATCCATGTTAATGCTGCTTTTTCATCCAGTTCGACTGAATTTCCCCAGAAAGAGCTAAGGGTCTCATATTTTTGGTCTGATAGCGTTTTTGCAGTTAACGGCACACCGTGTTCCGCCAGATTATAAATCCTGCGCTGATATTCACCTTCCAGAAGGTGAGTAACGAAATTGTGATAGTAAGTTCCAAGGAGCTGGAGAATTACCCAGCGTTTCATTCTTTTATCTTCGGTTCCTTCCATTAAATGCTGTCCCAAAAGCAATTCATTGAGGGTTGAAGGCGCTTCAACAAAATAGGTGGAAGGGCGTGTATTCATGATGCGCTGATATTTATTGGCCAAATAGAAATGTCCCGCATGCCCAAGCTCGTGCGCCAGGACAAAAGCTCCCCGCATCGTATCTGTCCATGTAATCAAGATAAAGGGGTGAGAACCATACGGGCTCGAACAGAATGCGCCAGTTGATTTCCCGACATTATCTGCTAGGTCCACCCAGCGTTCCGTTAACCCTTTCTCCATGATTTCAGAGTACTCTGACCCCATGACTTTAAGTGCTTCCAAAATAACCTTTGATGCATCTTCATAGGTTGTTTCGGGATTGAAGTCTGGGTCTAAAGGTGCCTTTAAATCACAAAACAGCATTTTATCTAATCCTAAAACCTTTTTCTTCAGCTGAGCAAATCTGCGCATATGTGGTGCCAATTCTTTTTGGATTATATCAAGCTGGTTATGGTACATTTCCTCAGTTACATGCTGTGAATCCAACAGCATCTGTGTAACAGAGTTGTATTTTCTTAATTTTGATAAAGTAACTTGCTTCTTGACTTCAGCAGAATAAGCGGAAGCAAATGTATTCTTATAGTTTTCCAATGAATCAGTGAAGGAAGAATAGGCATTTCTTCGAATGGTTGTGTCGGGTGAAAATTCGTAGCGATCCTCATATAGGGCAAAAGAATTCGGAAGCTCGTTGCCTTCACTATCATTAAAAGAAGAAAAAGGCATGTCAGCCAGTTTTCCTGCCTGATAAACATTATATGGAGCTCCAAGAACCTCACCTAATGCTGCAATAGCTTCCTCTGTTTCCGGAGATAGCCTGTGTTCCTTTGTTTTCATCAAGTCTGAAAGCTGGCTTTTGTAAACCTCGAGTTCACTATCTTCTGCTATGTAATTTTCAACCGTACCATCTGGCAGGGACAATATTTCAGATTCAATAAAAGAAAGAGAAGATGCCGCTTTAGCTCTCAGGGAAGCTAGCTTAGAGGAATTCGCTTGATTATCAGGGTTCGTGCCATCCTCTGATTGGCGCAGCATAGCGTACGTACCCGCTTGGACAAGGCGGACAGAAAGTCTTTCCTGAGCGGAAAGGCAGTTTTTGAAAACTTGCGGCCCTGCGTGCAGCTTGCCTTTAAACTGTTCAAAAATAGCAAGGTCCTCTTCAATGCTATTCATTTCTTTCTGCCAATCTTCCTCTGAAGCAAATAAATCCTCTAATTTCCAGGTAAGGTCTTTAGGCACCTCGGAACGTTTTAATCTGGTAACAACTGTTTGAACCATATGGTTTCCCCTCCTATTTCGACACTCTAAATACTAAGAATATCAGATAATTATACAGGAAAAATTCATAATTTTATATATTTTTCTAACATTTGTTAGCAACTTCTGTAATATAACAGGTGGAAGAGAGGATTTTGAAATAGAAAATGTTAATTTATTTCTCGTTAGAATAGGATTTAGATCGAGCGATCATGATAACGATTTTCATAGAGTGAGGGACTTGAGCACTTTAGAGACTTCATGACTTCGATTCTCCTCAAAGAGAAAGGAACTTGGGCATCATAGAGCAGTCTTGACGACATCTTAGGCATATAGAGAGGAACATCTTCGCCATAGGGCTTTCATAACGACGGTCTTCTTCAAACAGAGAGGAACACCGTCGCCATAGGGCTTTCATGACGACGGTTTTCTTCAAACAGAGAGGAACATCGTCGCCATAGGGCTTTCATGACGACGGTCTTCTTCAAACAGAGGGGAATTTTGTCGCCATAGGGCTTCCATGACGACGGTTTTCTTCAAACAGAGTGGAACATCGTCGCCATAGGGCTTTCATGTAGACGGTTTTCTTCAAACAGAGAGGAACATCGTCGCCATAGGGCTTTCATGACGACATCTTTCTTCAAATAGAGAGGAACATCGTCGCCATAGGGCTTCCATGACGACGGTTTTCTTCAAACAGAGAGGATTATCGTCGTCATAGAGCAGTCATGACGACAGTTTTCTTCAAACAGAGAGGAACATCGTCGCCATAGGGCTTTCATGACGACGGTATTCTTCAAACAAAGAAGAACATCGTCGCCATAGGGCTTCCATGAAGACGGTTTTCTTCAAACAGAGAGGATTATCGTCGTCATAGAGCAGTCATGACGACAGTTTTCTTCAAACAGAGAGGATTATCATCGCCATAGAGCAGTCATGACGACAGTTTTCTTCAAACAGAGAGGATTATCGTCGCCATAGAGCAGTCATGACGACAGTTTTCTTCAAACAGAGAGGAACATCGTCGCCATAGAGCAGTCATGACGACAGTTTTCTTCAAACAGAGAGGAACATCGTCGCCATAGAGCTTTCATGAAGACGGTTTTCTTCAAAAAGAGTGGGACTGGGCGTCATAGAGCCTTCATGAGGTCGATTCTCCTTAATGGGAGAGATACTTGAGTCGCCCCATACCGGTCATGATGACGATTCTCGTTCCGAAAACGATAACCAGATCCATACTCTAAGAACATAAAAAAACGGAAGGACTTCTATCCTTCCGTTTTTTGTTCTATTCCATTTTCTTCGAAAGGCAGCGGTCACATTCCATCAAATAAGATTCAGCCTGTTCCTTGACTGTTTGACCGCACTCCGGGCATACCTTTTTAGGAAGGTTTCTGAAAAATTCAACTGGACTTTTAATCATGATTTTTCCTCCTTTTTATAATACAGTTTATTTTATTATCTTCTGTTGTAGTACAGTATATACTATTTATTTTCAATTGTGTAGTCTTTTGCCTAAATTTTTTTAAAATTTTATTTATTTATAAAAATGGAAAATGCTTATGGTTTTTTCCATATAGGACAAAGGGTATATAAAGCTATATTAATTAGAGAGCAGTGTGAGGTGTTTGCCGTGGAATTACAAGAGAGCCAGCAAAAAAAACGAGACCATAGAGATAAGCTGGGTAAGGAATCGATCCCTTGGCTAAGAAGGTACGCTCGCCTTGGCTATATGGCTAGGGGCTTTGTATATATGATCATAGGGATATTGGCTATGATGGCTGCAGCAGGAGCGGGAGGCAGCAAAACAGATACTGGTGGTGCACTGCGCTCAGTTGCTACTGTGCCATTTGGTGAGGCACTTTTGTGGGGCGTAGCCTTCAGTTTATCAGGCTATGTTCTTTGGAGGATTATTTTAATCATTAACGATCCCGAAAAAAAGGGGTTTGGAATAAAGGGTATCGCTTTAAAAATATCCTACCTTATAAGCGGCATCATTTATGCCAGCCTATCCTACGAGGCGTTCACAATCGCAAATCATGCATCAAGTGGCAGCAGCAATGAGAAGTCGCTTTCAGCAAAACTTCTTCAACAGCCTTTTGGGCACTGGCTGGCCGGGATTGCAGGCATAATTATTATCGGGTATGGATTTTATGAAATGTATAATGCATATAGTGGAAAGTATAAGGAGGAATTCAGAGAATGGAAGATGAGTAAAAAAGAAATCAAGCTTGCTGCAAAGGCAGGAAAAATAGGCCTTACATCCAGGGCAGTTGTTATGTTTATAATTGGGTACTTTGTTATCATTACAGCCATTACATCTGATCCCGATACTACAATTGGAATGGATGGAGCACTTGCCAAAATTTCAGCCCAGCCGTTCGGGCAGATTTTGCTGGGAGTGGTAGCCTTTGGACTTTTTCTGTATGGAGTATACCTGATTTTGAAGGGTCGATATCGAAAGATTAAATTAAATTAGGGCAAAATAGGAAGGGAACGAATAATCTGAGTTTAACAATCTTTATTTAATTTTCCTTTTACCTCTTCCATGGCTGTAAGGTTTCCATTACAATCATATTTGAAACTGTTAAGGTGAGGAGGCTGATAGCCCGTAATGACTGAGATTGTTGTATCATTTAATCCTATATTAATATTTGTAGCCGTTATTTTAACAATTATGGCTTCTTATACAGCATTAGATCTTTTTACTTTAATTAAATCCTCTGACAGAAATCAGAGATTTTTATTTTTGGGCGGGACTTTTTCGCTGGGGATAGGCATTTGGATCATGAATTTTATTGGAATGGTCGCCATCAACATAAACGCATCAGGCAATTATAATATTCCGCTTACGGTATTATCCATGGTTTTTGGGATTTCCTTTACAGGTATGGCTTTTAATACAGTGATCGACCGCCAGCCAAAAACAAGCTATCTTGTTACGGGAAGCTTCTTTTTAACAATGGCTGTTCTATCCATCCATGTTACAGGGATGTATGCCATGGGGATGAATGTCCAATTGGACCCTGTTGTTTTTTTCATTTCAACATTGCTAATATTCGTCTCATTTTTCTTTTCATTATGGATGCTTTTTTACTCAAAAAATCTTGCCTATTCCAAGCATGTCTGGATAAAACCATTAAGCGCTCTTATCATTACCGGAGCAATCGTGGAAGGATATTTTCTTCTTATACGCTCGTCTTCTTTTTATTCGAATGGAGGAATAGACAGAGGGGGAGCGGCACCAGAAACCTTTCTTATATACCTGGTATTTTTTGCAACCATCCTTATTCTGAGCGGCCTTATTGCTTCAAGTACATTAATCAGCAGACGCCTTGAAGCAAGTGATACCCATTTAAAGGATATTCAGGCTGCGCTTGATGAATCATCCATTGTAGCCATTACAGACCCTAAAGGAATCATCACTTATGTAAATGATAAATTTATTGAAATCTCGAAATACGAAGAAGCAGAACTGCTTGGAAAAAATCATAATATCCTAAACTCCGGATACCATCCCCCTGAATTTTTCCGTGAACTCTGGAAAACAATCGGTGCGGGGAAAATATGGCGCGGGGAAATTCGTAATAAAGCAAAGGACGGAAAATATTACTGGGTCGAGACCACAATCGTTCCGTTTCTTAATAAAAAGAACAAACCTTATCAATATGTTTCAATCCGGACAGATATTTCCGCTTTAAAATCTGCTGAGGCTAATCTTAAGGACTCTTTAAAGGAAGTCAATGACATAAGATTTGCTCTAGATCAATCTTCCATTATTGCTTTTACAGATGAAAAGGGCATCATTACAAATGTAAATGACAAGTTCTGCGAGATTTCCAAATACAGCAGAGAAGAATTGATTGGCCAAAATCACTCTATCTTAAATTCTGGACTTCATTCCAGGGAGTTTTTTAAGGACCTATGGAAAACAATTGGCCAGGGTGATGTGTGGAAAGGGGAAATAAGGAATAAAGCAAAGGATGGCACTTATTACTGGGTTCATACCACAATCGTTCCGTTTTTAAATGATAAGGGAAAACCTTATCAATACCTTGCTATCAGAAATGATATTACGGAACGGAAGAAAACGGAAGAAGTGCTGCACCGTCAGGATAAGCTTGCCGCAGTTGGACAGCTGGCAGCCGGAGTTGCCCATGAAATCCGAAATCCTTTGACATCCATGAAAGGATATACAGAGTTCCTTCAGCTGGATGAAACCAATGAAGAGCGTCAGGAGTTTTTAAATATCATTCTGGATGAAATTGAACGAGTTAATAATATTGTTGAAGACTTTATGGTATTGGCCAAACCAAAGGCCGTGGAACTGGAAGAAAAAAATATCATTCCAATTATTAAAAATGTTCTATCATTAGTTGAGTTTGAAGCACGTAAAAGAAGTGTGAAAATTCATTTTGAATCTGAGAAAGATATCATCCAAATCGAATGTGATGAAAACCGGCTGAAACAGGTATTCCTGAATTTTGTAAAGAATGGAATTGAAGCAATGCCGGACGGTGGATCTATTACTGTCCGGGCAAGTATTATAAACAACCAAGTTCAAATCTCCATACAAGATACAGGAGTAGGAATTCCTGAAGAAAAACTCAAAAATATCGGTGAACCTTTTTATACAACAAAGAAAAACGGAAATGGCCTAGGGCTTATGGTTAGCTTTAAGATTATTGAAAGCCATAACGGCAAGGTGTATATTGAAAGTGAATTAAATAAAGGAACGACATTTAATATTATATTGCCGGCAAAAACGGCTTAGCCAATCCAATTGGATTGGCTTTTTTTATTTAAATTCACTAAAAATTCTCAATTATATGGTCTATTTACTGGCGGCTGCATTTAGAATAAAAATAGAAGGTCGTTTCAAGGATTGCTGAATAGTTCGATCCAAATCGAGTGTCTTAGGTTATGGATGTGGATCTATTGGCAAAGCCGAAAAAGGGGGGATTTTATGGACACAGCCAAACCCATTAAAACAGTATGTGGTTATTGCGGTACTGGATGCGGACTTTTGGTTGAAGTTAAAGATAATCAGATTACTAAAATCAGGGGAGATAAAGACGCACCTGTAAACAAAGGACAAACTTGTGTAAAAGGAGCTTTTGCGTATAAGTATGTCCATTCAAATGCCCGGTTAACAACTCCGTTAATCCGCAGGGCCGGGCAGCTTGTCGAATCGACATGGGAGGAAGCATTATCTGTAATCGCAAAAAAACTTACTAAGATTAAATCCGATTGGGGTCCTGACGCCATTTCCATGTTTGCATGCGCCCGTTCAACCAACGAGTCCAACTACATCACCCAAAAATTCATGAGAGCAGTTATTGGCAGCAACAATATCGATGGCTGCAACCGAACATGACACGCTCCATCCGTCGCCGGTCTGGCGACTGTTTTTGGAAGCGGTTTTCCTACAAATACATTAGATGATTTTGATCAAGCAGAGGTTCTTCTGCTGATGGGCTCCAATACAACTGAAGCACACCCAATCATCGCCAACCGCATGAAAAAGGCTGTAAAAAACGGGCTTAAAATCATTGTGGCTGATCCAAGAAAAATTGATATGGTGAAATTTGCTCACCGTCATCTGCAAATTAATATCGGATCGGATATAGCACTCATCAACTCATTACTCCATACCATCATTAAAGAAGGGCTATTTGACGATGAATTTATTAAAGCCAATACCATCGATTTCGATTTATTAAAAAAGCAGGTAAGCCAATATACGCCGGAGAAAGCTGCTGAAATTACAGGTCTGACACCAGAAGAGATCATTGAAACTGCAAGAGAATATGCAAGTGCCGGCAATAGTATGATTGCCTATACATTAGGAATAACTGAGCATCATTGTGGAGTTAACAATGTTTTCGATATTGCAAATTTAGCTCTTCTAACCGGACATATCGGCAAAAGAGGCAATGGCATCATGCCGCTGAGAGGTCAAAATAATGTTCAGGGTGCAGGAGACATGGGATGCCTGCCTAATTTGCTCCCAGGTTCCAGGAGCCTTGCTGATGAATCATACCGCAGGAGATTTGAAAAAGAATGGGGAGCTTCGATAAATCCTCACGTAGGAAGCACCCAGACACGGACCTTTGAAAAGATGGAAAATGGTGAAATAAAGGGTCTCTATATTATAGGAGAAAACCCTTTGCTGGCAGATGTACATTTAAACCATACCCGCACATTATTCAATCAATTAGACTTGCTGGTTGTCCAGGATATTTTTCTTACCGAAACGGCTAAGCTTGCTGACGTTGTACTTCCTGCCAGATCATGGGCAGAGTCAGATGGAACTTATACCAATACAGACAGAAGAATCCAAAGAGCGAGAATTGCAGTAAAATCCGATCCTAATGTGAAGGAAGATTGGGAAATCCTTTGTGAGCTTTCCACGAAAATGGGATACCCTATGTCTTATGCAAGTAGCGAGGAAATATGGGATGAGGTCAGGAGGCTTGCAAAGGAGATGTACGGGGGCATTTCATACAGCAGGCTGGAGAATGAGTATGCCATCCATTATCCTTGCCCAGATGAAAACCACCCTGGCACACTTGTATTGCATCAGCATCTTCACGAAAACAAAGCTGATTCCAGAAAAGCGCCTTTTGTGCCGGTAGGCTATACTCCTCCCATTGAATTGCCGAATAAAGACTATCCTTTTACATTAACAACAGGCAGAAGATATGAAACCTATAATACGCATACCCAAACCCGCTTTTACGCTGAAGGGGTAAAAATTAAACAGCCTGAAGAAACATTGGATATTCACCCTGACGATGCAGCAGCACTTGGAATTAACAATGGAGATACAGTACATGTGTCTTCTAGAAGAGGGGCACTGGAGGTAAAAGTGAAAATAACTGAACAAGTTGTGCCTGGACTTGTTTTCATGAGCTTCCACTGGCACGAGGTACCAACCAATGTCCTGACAATAAATGAATACGATCCGATTTCCGGTACAGCCGAGTTTAAAGCTTGCGCAGTAAAAATCGTTCCTAAAGATAAACTAAATAGAGACGTTCACGCCGAGGAGGCTCCCGAATCATCCTCGGAAAGCGAGTGACTGGAGCAGAAATCAACAGGCCAACAGAGCCAATTAATAAAAAAGGCTATAAATCATGGGCTATTTTCAAAATAGCTCTTTTCTTTTGGAAAAATCCTGTTCCAATTTTAACCTCGACTGTAAACTCACTCCTATTTAGAGAAAATCTATTTTAAATTCTAGGTATTTCACTATTTAAGATTGAATTCCTTATATAACAGTGTTTATGCCATATTAGTGGTAAAAGAAAAAATTTATTCTTTAAATAGTCTGATATTTTGATACATTCCTGTTATATTCCTGTTATATCCGTAACGCGTTTATTATCTCTTTGTTCTTTTATACGAAAAAAACCATGTTATTATTAATCTCGTTAGCTCAAAACAAGCTATACAGGAGGTTTTAACAACATGAAAAAATCCATACTATCTTTTGTAGCCGCTGCTGCAATTACAGGAACAGCAGGCGCAAATGTACAAGCCGAAGAAGTAACAGTTAAAAAGGGAGATACTTTATGGGGATATTCCCAGCAATATAATACACCAGTTGACATGATCAAAGAATGGAACGGTTTATCTTCTCACATTATCCATCCAGAGGACAAACTAGAAGTATATCCGGAAAAGAAATACATAGTATCAAAAGGCGATACTTTATGGGATATTGCAAGAGAACATCATGTAACAGTAGATGCGATCATGGAATGGAACAACCTAAAATCTGACCTCATTTTTCCAAACGAGGAATTTACTCTTTATCCGAATGCTAAAGCAGTAGAAGCTGCTGCTGTTACGCCATCTAAAACAGCGGCACCTAAAGTTTTAAATGACAAGCCAGCTGAAATCAAGCCTGCACAGCCTGCTGCAGAGCAAAAACAGCCTGCTGAAAAACCTGCGCAGCAGGTTGAAGAAACAAAGCCGGCTGCTGAGTCAGCTAAGCCGACTGTAGAATCCAAGCCTGCGGCTGAAACAACCAAGCCTGCAATGGAATCCAAACCAGCTGCTGAAACTAAACCTGCGGCTGAATCGGAAGTCCCTGAACAATCAGCTGAAAGTGCAAAAGAGGAAACAGCTCAAAAAGTACTTACTATGGAGGCAACAGCCTACACAGCAAATTGTGAAGGCTGCTCAGGGATCACAGCTACAGGTATTAACTTAAAGGAAAATCCAAATCAAAAGGTAATCTCTGTTGACCCGAATGTTATTCCACTGGGAACAAAAGTTCATGTAGAAGGCTATGGAGAAGCAATTGCAGGGGATACTGGCGGTGCCATCAAAGGAAATAAGATAGATATCTTTATGCCTTCCAAAGAGGACGCCATCAATTTTGGCAGACAAACAGTTAAAGTTACGATTCTTGATTAATAGAATACAAGTAAGGAAGGCTCCTATATTGGCGCCTTCCTTTTCTTTACTTACTAACATTGTTTTTCTTTTCTTTTTCTTCCTGACTAATAAAAAAACTGTGTACTGGTTTTGCCAGCTGTTTAAAGCTTTTTTCAAACCGTTCGGAAAGGTGGGAAGCCCGTTCATAAACAATTGATTTTAGATTATCCAATTGTCTGGTTATTTTTTGGGTTATTGCTTCCTGCTGATCCAGACGTTCCATTACTGTGCTATGAAACATCTCCTGGACATCCAGCTTTTTAGATATCTCTTCTTTTATTTCCTCCTGGGTTTTAAACTTCGCTGAAGCTTCCTCTGAAAAGGCTTCGAACTTATCAAACTTTCTGGAAAGTGCCTGAGTAGCTGCATCCTGGCAGGATACTTGTTCAAGGATTTTCTGATGGACAGGACTTTCTTTTTCTAATGCTTCCAGGACTGCTTTGTTCATTTCTTCCAAGGAAGTCAGTCTCTCAAGCAGCAATTCATGTTCTTTGTCACGATGATTCATAACTTCAAGAAATCGTGTTATAAAATCATCCTGCTTTTCTAACTTGGATACCAGATTCTCAAAATGATGATTATGCCTGCCAGCAGCTTTTTTTACAAGCTTATTCATATCCGTAAAGGATTCTTCCAACTGGGTTTGCATATCTCCGTAACTCTCTGCCAAACGGTTATTAATTGATTGCTGCTCTTTTATTACCTCTTGCAGATAATTTAGCCGGTAAGTATTTTGATTTGAAGCTTTATCCGATTGACCTAGAAAAAGCTTCGGACTTCCCTCTTGATTTACAGAAAAGGACATAGAAACACTCCTCATTTTCACGGTCTTTCCTATATGCTATGTCTGGAAGCATTGAATTGGATGGGCTATTCCCCATGAAAGGGCTAATTAATCAGTTTAATGGGTCCTTTTAGCATATAACGGTTTTCACTAGGAAACTTTAAATGGATGAGGAGGGAAGTTATGCTGAAAAAGGATAAGCTAAAGAACGAGCCTACTATTGCACCAGGGATAGACGATGAAGAAGAACTGAACCAAATGGCCTCGGAAGAAGAAGTAGAGAAGGGAGAATATACATCCGTTACTACTTTATCACTTGATGAGGCCGATCCAAGCTGACCCTTGATGTTTCAGGGGTCTTTTTTATTCGGCCTGCAGAAAGCGATCTTATTGTACGGAAATCAACAGTAAAATTTAACAGACTTAAATAAAGTTATATAAAAAAAACAAAAAAGTTTCGACATTCGTAATAAAACTGTTGCAAAAACTCAAAAAAATAGTTAAATTAGTAATTGTCAGTCAATTACCAATGTCGAATTTGTCTGGCTACATAGGGAGTCAACCAAAACTACCTCTAAAACAAAAAGAAGGAGAGGACAAAAAATGAAGAAATTATTATTTTTACTTTCAGCAGCATTGCTGACGGTCGTTTTAGGAGCATGTTCAAACGAAGAAGCTTCTAAAGGGGAAGAAAACAAGGAGGAAGCTGCAGCTGCCGAAACAGAAACTGCTGATGAGTCCAAAGAAGTACGCTCAGCTCTGCTTAGCTACCAAGGGGAAGTGACGAAGGTAATTCGTAACACAGAAGCAAGCATTACGGCAGAAGATCAGGATGCAGCAGAAGTAGCAGCGGCATTTGAGAAGGAAGCAAAAGCAATATCTGTGCCAGAAGAGTTAAGTGATCATGCACAAGATATCGAAGCTTCGGTTGACAGCTTATCTAAATACTATGCTAAAAAGGCTGAACTATTAAAAGCCGGTTCAGAAGACATGGCGGAAGCCGAGCCATTAAAAGAGGAATACATCAATACAATGACGAAAGTTTTCGAAGATGTCGAGCTCTCTGCTCCAGCCTTCAACAGCGTTTTCCAATAAAAGCAAAAAGGATGGTACCCAAAAGTCTTGGGGCCATCCTTTTTTTGTTTTTCTGTTTTCGCAAACTTTGTTGCTATTTAAACTGAGCTTTAATAGTACACTGATGCCTTTCTAAGGAATATCATGGCCCATCGAACTTTGAAGGATCTCAAACCATTGATCTCTGTTAAGTTGGTGATTTAACGCAAGTACGGCTCGTTCGATTCGTTCCTTTTTGCCTGATCCAACAATTGGCATAATGCGTCCTGGGTGATTTAAAAGCCAGGCATAAAGAACTTCATCAATGTCACTTGCACCAATTTCTTCAGCAATGTTAGTGAGTGTATTTCTCAGGCGTTCAGATTTTTCACTATCACCACTGAAGATTTTCCCTCCGGCTAAAGGCGACCAGGCCATAGGTGCGATTCTTTTTTCCTGGCAAAGGTTTAATGTGCCATCCTCAAAGTTCTCAAGATGAAACGCCGAAAGCTCAATTTGATTCGTAATCAATTTGAAATCCAAATAAGACTGCAGCATCGTAAATTGATGGCTTTTAAAATTGGAGACCCCAAAATGCTTCACCTTGCCGGAAGTCCTCAACTCAGTAAATGCCTCTGCAACTTCCTCAGGATTCATAAACGGGTCAGGCCGATGAATCAACAAGGTATCTATGTATTCTGTTTGCAGGTTTTTCAATGACTTTTCTGTAGACAATATGATATGTTTTTTGCTTGTATTATAATGATGAGTTTTATTCTCCGGCCGGTTCGGCGACTCAAGCACAATACCGCATTTCGTAATGATCTCCATCCTGTCACGAAGCTCCGGTTTTAGCTGAAGAGCCTTTCCAAAAAGAGCCTCACATGTATAGCTGCCATAAATATCGGCATGGTCGAATGTCGTAATCCCAAGCTCAAGGCAATGTTCAATTAAATCGACAATTTCCTCATCATTATAGTTCCAATCAGCTAATCTCCATAACCCATGAATAATCCGTGAAAATGATAAATCCTCTGCCATCTGTACTCGTTCCAAACTGTTCAGCTCCTTGGTTGTTTATTGCATTGTTATTATCTCTGAAATTGATAATAAAACCAAACGAATCGTCTTATTAGAAAGGTATCCTGCTAAGATAAGATTTCTCTGCATATAGATTTATTTCTCTGCGTATGTACACATTTTCTCTACACATAAAATTTTTCTCTGCACATAACAAATTTTCTCTGCTTATAGAACGAAAAGGCTATTCTTGTATTTTCCAATCAGCTAATTAAGATTGGAAAGAATATACGCTCATACTTTTGGCTACGGACGGAAAATTAATGAATAAGAGGGGAGGTTACAGAATGGATAAACTAATCATAAAAATCTTTAATATTCTTTTATTGATCCTGGCTGGCTCCGTTTTAACCAGAAATGGCTATATAAAAAACCAAATGAACTATTGGGCGAGAAGAGCATTTTATAACTTTCTAAGAATGGCTACATAAAAAGGAGGTGACTTTTTTGGTCATCTCCTTTTTATACACATATTTTCTGAAGTGGTTCCACCATTTGTTCATGCAATATCATAATTTTTGAAGTAAAGGAACGGTGCTCTTCATAAGTGAATTGCAGTTCATGATAAAAATCAATTAGTTCTCTAATACTTGAAATCAGCTCTGCATCAAAGAGCCCGGACCGGTTGAGAAAAATATTTTCATATTTCTCTACAAGCTTTCTTGTTTTTTTTAACTAATTTCCAGGCGTCCTTCATCCTTATTGCATCGTTCAATTCAACAAAAAAATCATGTAAATCTTTTTGTAAGATTTTTTTCAGTTCCTGGTTGATTATGTCATTGGATGGAAGTTCATTGTCCAGAAAAATAAATTGCTGCAGCATAATTAAATCAGTTTTTACATATTGCTCTTCAAACGCCTGGTAAATTCGAAAAGTATTATAAGCATCATACATAGGGTGATGCGGCTCTCCAGTAAATGCAAGACCATAAAACGATAATGCCTTTTCCACTGAAGGTGATGTTCGGGCCGCCCTTTTTGTAAAAATAGCCTGAAAATCAACATATCTTTTCGATATTTTTTCAATTGTGGCCTCAGGCAGCTGATGTCTGATTGCGTCAGCCTTTAATCTCAAAAGGTCACTTGTTGACCACGAAAAGAACCGTGTCTTTTTCACTCCTCCAACCCAATATAGAAACTCTTTGAACACCTCTGGAAAATCATCCGCTCCTCTTATATCCGAATCCTTAATTCCAGTCAATTCTTTGCAAAACGCGCTTAAAGGGGATTGCTCCTGAGGACGGATGTACCGGTCAAACCCAGTGATTTTCCCTGTTTCTAGCTCATATTTAACCGCACCCAGGCGGATTGCTTCCATATCTTCAAAGAGAATTCCTTTTTTGCTGCAAAGCATTTCAAAATCAAAGAAAACCATCTGCTTTAACTCTGCCATTCATCATCACCCCTTTATCTATTCCAACAAGCTATTATATAAGTAAATTAGTGAAGAAGGAAGGAACAGATTTATCCAGTTGACTGGAAATGGTGACTCTAAGGAGAGGCTGCAGCAAGTTTTAGAAGCACACAATAAACTTTAAGGGATGATTATATCTTTTTTCCCAGCTTTGTACCATAACGGTTTACGATTTCTTTTTAAACGTTTACACTTAAAGAGTACATAGATTGCAATCGCTTTATCCATAAGGTATTGCTTCCTGCATCTCAAGGATCTTTTATTTTAAATTCGAAAGGATGATTGAATAATGGGTATTTCTTTATCAAAAGGACAAAAGATTGATTTAACAAAAACAAATCCTGGATTGTCGAAGGTTATCGTTGGATTGGGCTGGGATACGAATAAATATGATGGCGGTCTGGACTTTGATCTGGATGCAAGTGTGTTTTTATTGGATGCAAACGGAAAATGCGCATCCGATAAAGATTTTATTTTCTATAACCAGCTTGAAGGCGGCAATGGTTCAGTTGTACATACAGGCGATAATCGGACAGGGGAGGGAGACGGCGACGACGAACAGGTTAAGGTAAACCTTGGCGCCGTGCCTGCAACCATCGAAAAGATTTCCTTTGTCATTACCATCCATGATGCTGATAGTCGCGGACAAAACTTTGGACAGGTTTCAAATGCTTTTGCAAGAATCGTAAACGAAGAAACAAATGAAGAAATTATCCGCTATGATCTTGGGGAAGATTTCTCCATTGAAACTGCTATCGTAGTTGGCGAACTATACCGCCATAATGGCGAATGGAAATTCTCTGCTGTCGGTTCAGGCTACCAGGGCGGCCTTGCCCGAATTGCAACTGACTTTGGATTGCAGGTAGGGTAAATTTCCAGTAGCCAGGAAGAGCAGCTGCTTTTCTTGGCTTTTTAAAATAGGGCTGTGTTAATGCTCATTGTTGATCTTTGCATTTTGTTGAAGTGACACTAGATTCTCGAAAATGCTTTTGTATTCCTTCGTGCATAGTTTATTCGAGAATGCTAATCAATGTCCTGCGGGATTGAGGATAAAAGGGAGCCCCGCAGGCTTGATGCCTGAGGTGGCAGGCCGCCCGCGGTTGACTGAGTGCCTGGTACGAACAACAGGCAAAGTATATAGGGCCTTAAATAAATAAGTATTTTTCTTTTTTTAAGGAGGAGCTAATTTGGGTATTCAATTATCAAAAGGACAAAGAATTGATCTGACAAAAACCAATCCGGGGTTGACCAAGGCAGTTATCGGATTGGGCTGGGATACAAACAAGTATAGCGGCGGACAAGATTTTGATTTAGATGCTTCTGCATTTCTTGCTGATCAAAATAGCAAATGTATGAATGACCACGATTTTATTTTTTACAACAATTTGCAGCATCCAAGCGGGGCAGTTGTACATACCGGGGACAACCGGACTGGTGAAGGAGACGGCGATGATGAACAGCTTGTTGTAGATTTCACAAAAATCCCTGCCCATGTTCATCGGATTGGAATAACGGTAACCATTCATGATGCGGAAGTAAGACAGCAGAATTTCGGCCAAGTCTCCAATGCTTTTGTAAGGCTTGTGGATGAATCAAACAATCAGGAATTGCTCCGTTTCGATCTTGGCGAAGATTTTTCTATTGAGACAGCAGTTGTATTTTGCGAATTATACCGCCACGGAAACGACTGGAAATTTAATGCCATCGGAAGTGGTTTCTCTGGCGGGCTAGCGGCCCTTTGCCGTAACTATGGTTTACAGGTGTAATTATACTTAGGTACCTGATTTGATTAGGTGCCTTTTTTTATTTGAAAAGATAAAGCCCGTTAACAGGAATATAGCAAAGACACATGTACAAGAATGCTGCCCAAACCTGAAAAAAGGGCTTGCCATCGGAACTAATCATCCCTTTGATCCTCTGAAAGGACAAAACCAAATATTTTGGTTAATACTCCCATACTTAAATCAAAATGAAAGGGAATACTAGGTTTGAAAAACCTTGAGAGGAAGGGATGCAGCATGTCACTTGAATGGTTTGACAGGGTGAGCGGTGAATTACAGGATCATTTGGAATCAATTTGCAGTAAATATGATCAGATTGGCCATATGTCTATTGACAGGGGTGCCAAGCATCCCAGAATGGAATTTTTTATTGAAACAGAGGATAACGATAGGGAGTATTTTTGCACTCTCTTCTTTGATCCCCATAACGAGGAGTTCTATGTAGAAGACTTTGATTTTGAGCTTGGCCATACTTCTAAAACCATGCTTTTTGATATTGAAGACATTATTGATACAGTCCATGAAAGCCTCCATGATTACATGAATGGAGAAGATGATGACTATTATGAATTTGAAACGGATGAGGAGGACGAAGTAATCTATGCCTCTGAAGATGGTAATTATGTTATCGCGGATGAATATGAAGTCATTGAAGATGACGATGGAGATATTTTTGAAGAAGTAGATGTGGAATGGGAAACACCTGAAGTAACCGCCTTTTTCAAAGAAGATGAAGTCGAAGTATCATACCAGTTTGGAGTGGTCCAGGAAACTGGTGATGGAGTGCTTCGACGGGTTAATCGCATTTGGACAGATGATGAAGAAATGATTAAAGATGAAGACCATTTTATCTTCAGCAAAGAAGAAGCGAGCACAATTATCGCCATGATTGCCAGCCATATGGATTCCTTGAGCGGACATGAGGCTGATTATCAGTAATTAAATGCTGAATTTGTCAGTTCCTCAGCGAAATAAGTTAAAACTTCTCCTACTTAGTAAAGGGATGTAACTGCCCTTTGATGATACTTATTTATCAATAACTAATTTAAATGGTTCCTTACAGACCTTTTGATGCAATTACTCTTCCAATTATCTAAAAAGAAGTGATCGCTAAAATAGCAGCTTCAAAAAGACCGTTAGACAATACATTCAGTGTAGAAAGCCTGTTCCCAATGGAATAGGCTTTTCTTTTTTTTACAAATAGCTTTCCTAAAGGGATAGCATTCTATCTTTAGTACTATTCGCGCTTGCCTTCGCCATAAACTAATGAAAGGATAGGAAAAAGAGGTGAAAAGATGGGGATGCATGTGATTCAATCAGGGGATAGTTTATGGGCACTTTCACAAAAATACAATGTTTCCATTCAAAGTATTATAAAGGCAAACGGCCTGGAAAATGCACCAGGAATTATCCCTGGCTTGGCTCTCTATATTCCAGAAGACGGGGCTGTAACCAGGAGTTATATCGTTAAGCCGGGGGATACACTTTGGAGAATTGCCCAGCGCTTCCAAACAAGTGTAGACGCAATCCTTTCAGCAAATCCGGGAATCAGACCTGAATGGCTGTATATCGGACAAAAAATAAACATTCCTACTACAGTAAAAAAGAGCATGCAAACGCTCGGGTTCATAGTTCCATATTCTCCTGAAGCTTTTTTACCCATTTTTAGGCAGACAGCAAAAAACCTGACGTTCATTGCTATCTCAGCCTACTCCCTAACAAAGGAAGGCTATGCATACGCAGAACTCGAGGATACAGCTATCGTTGCCGAGAGCAAGCGACTGAATGTTACTCCGCTGCTAATGATCCGCAATCTGGCAGATGGAGAATTCAGCGCTGAACTTATTGGCGGAGTCCTGAAAAATCCGGTTTACAGGCGGAACTTAATTTTAAGTTTAATGAATTTCGTAAAACAGAAGGGGTATGGTGGCGTAAGTCTGGATTTTGAATTCATTCCTCCGCCGAGGCGGCAGGACTACAGCTTATTTTTAAGAGAACTAAAAAGTGCAATGGGTTCCCTTATTCTCCATGTCAATGTCCATGCCAAAACAGAGGATATACCAACGAACCGAATTATTGGAGCATATGATTATAAAGCAATTGGGAGTGCTGCTGATATCATGGCAGTCATGACCATGGATTACGGCTACCCGACTGGTCCCCCAAATCCGGTAGCTCCTGTATGGTGGGTAGAAGAGGTTATTAAATATTCCGTTACCCAAATTAATCCGGAGAAACTGCAAATTGCTCTGCCTTTGTATGGCTATGATTGGAGGACAGCAGACAATGTAACTCGCGCTTACTCTATGCAAGCTATTCAAGACACAGCCTTAAGCGCGGGGGCCATTATTCAGTACGATCGTTATGCGGCCTCTCCATGGTTTAAATACTGGAGAGGGGCAGAAGAACATCTAGTCTGGTTCGAAGATATCCGAAGCATCACTGAAAAATATAAGTTAATTGATCAGTATAATCTTCTGGGTATGACCTATTGGCAATTGAGTTTGCCTTTCCCTCAAAACTGGGCTTTTGCTGATAAAAATTTTACAATTGTAAAGCCAAGAACTTAAATAATCTCTTTCATTTCCTCTTCAAAGTAAAACATCTTCGGATTCTCTTTGATTGTATATGTGTATTTTTTCATTTTCGCCACATAGCATGATTTGTTGATTGTAACCTTCTCGCCTGTATTAATTAAAATAACGGTATCATTTTGTTCAAATTTATTTCTTCGTTTCAAAAATATCCCTGCTTTCTATAAATCAATACTTAAAGTGTATTAATCCATTATCTCATACTTCTTGGGAATTAACCTCTATTTCTGCTAATTGAAGCTTTTTAACAAATAAACGGGAAAGATGGAGGCGGTAATCCTCCATCTTTTCTTTTGCATATCGGCATGTAAATGATATATTAGTCTAATTGAATATTTATATCGAATAAAACAAAGGAAGAGAAATATGACTTCAACACTCACTTATCTAAGAGATTGGCAAAAAGCGATCCTGGCTGAAATTATTCATTTAAAAAAATACGGCAGCACCCGTTACTTATTGCTAAATGGACGATTGCTTTCAAAATCGGATTCATATACTTATTTTTTCGATATACCTTCAACCATCAAAGTTCCAACAGGCTCTTCTGTGAAAATTGAATGGGGAAGCAAGAAGGTTGAGGGCCATATTCTTTCATCGGAAGGCAATAATGTAATTCTTGCCTTGGAGGAGGATATTGGGATGGATTTATCTGAGGCCTATTTGCTTCATGATCCTTGGGAGCTATTAGATCAGCTTTACCAGCGCTTAGAAGAAATCAAGGAGAGCAAAAGGAAAAGAGCCAGAATAAAAAAAATGATGGACCCTTCCATGCCAGACAAACATCCCGCAGATAAAATAAAAACAAGCACCCATGAGCTAATTTTACGTTCCAAGTATAATCCGGTAACGTATGTATGGGGACCTCCAGGAACGGGTAAGACCTATACACTTGCCCGTGTGGCTGCCAATAAGTATTTTAAAGGACAAAGCGTCCTGATCCTTGCTCATAGCAATCAGGCCATAGATGTATTGATGGCTGAAATCTCAGCTTTTTCAGCAAATAAACGGAAAGTACCGGACGGAGAATTGCTCAGGTATGGTTCGCAGATTGGGCCCGCTTTATTAAATCATCCTTCACTGACTGCAAACTACCTTTTACAAAAACATCATTCCGACCTTGCTGAAAGGAAAGACTCATTATTTGAAGAGCGGCGGTTGCTAAAACATGATTTATCCCGTTCTTTCAGCAAAAGAGACTCCCATCAGCTGATTGACATCGAGAAGAAACTTTCAGGAATCCTTGAAAAAATCAGGCAGAAAGAATTAGAGTTTATTAAAAGTGCATCTGTAATAGGAACCACGTTGGCGAAAGCTGCGAGTGATCCGGCTATCTATGAGAAGAGTTTTGACCTAGTCATTCTTGATGAAGCCAGCATGGCCTATGTTCCACAGGCAGCCTTTGCAGCCTCTCTAGGGAAAAGAGTCATTATATGCGGCGATTTTAAGCAGCTTCCGCCCATTGCTGCCGCACGCCATAAAATGGCTGAAAAATGGTTGAGGGAAGATATTTTTCATCACTCAGGAGTCTCTGATGCAGTGAAGGATGGATATTTGCACCCCCATCTTTTTCTCTTAAAAGAGCAGCGCCGGATGCATCCTGAAATATCTGCTTTTTCCAATAAGCATATTTACCATTCTCTGGTGGGGGACCATCCGGATGTACTCGCAGCCAGGTCTGATATTGCCGCATACACACCTTTTCCCGGCAGAGCCTCCATACTGCTTAATACTGAGGGTGCAGGGGAATATGGCATTAAAGACGGGCACACGAATTCAAGGATTAATCTGTGGGAGCTCCTGCTGTCTTTTCAGCTCATTCACGAGTCCTATTTAGGAGGCAGCCGTTCGATCGGATATGTAACTCCATACCGGGCTCAGGCTGGATTAATGGAAGGATTGCTTGGAGAATTGTATGAAAATGAACTGACAGAAGCGGATATCATTGCTGCAACTGTCCATCGCTTTCAGGGCAGCGAGCGGGAAGTAATGATCTTTGATACGGTTGATTCCTTTCCACATGAAAGAGCCGGAATGCTATTGATCGGGAAAGAAAGCGAGAGGCTTTTAAACGTAGCCATTACAAGGACGAAAGGAAAATTCATCCACATTTGTGACCTGGACTTTATCCAGAAGCATGTTTTCAGGAATAAAACATGGCACCGGCTGGCTGACCATCAGCTGCAAAACGGACAGGCAGTCCATCCGGATAAAATAGGCAAATGGATCAAAAATCAGCATGCACGCCTTCAATGGATGCATGCACGGAAAATGGACAGAGTTAAAGAGGATATTCAGTCTGCACAAAGGGAGATCGTTATTTCCCTGCCGGAGCCTAAAAAACTTGGGGAGGAATGGGGCAAAGCGTTTTCTTTAAGAAATAAAAGAACAAAGCTAGTCCTGCTTGCTCAGAATCCCATACCAGCCATTCAGGCTGACGAAGTAATTCCGCATAGCTTTCCATTTCCATTCTTATTAATTGATGGACAAATATTATGGCTTGGCATGCCTGCAGAGACGCATAAAAAAGCAAAACCGCCTTATGTAGCTGCAAGGCTGGATTCTGTGATTGCAGGCACCTATCTTACTTCACAATTCAAACAGAGATAATAAAAAAGACGCCCAAAGGGGCGTCTTTTTATACGTATTGCGGCGACCCGACTGCACTCCACATAGTGCATTGCCAATTAAGGCTGTCTGTCGTCTTATGCAATTAGCTCATCGCTTTATTAATATAACACTTATATTTAAACAACACAAGACTTTTTTACCCTGAGTGCCCTTTATTGCAATCCTTAAGAAGTTCATTCAAAATATAAAAAAGGCTGTTTTCGCAAGCTTTGTTGTTTATTAAACAAGAAGTGAGGAGTGGTTGATTTCCGCTCCAGGATGCTCAGCAAAAGAGCCTTAAAATAAAAACTGGGGTTGTGATCATTTGAATCTGAAACCACTAAAGGGGCAGCACCATGTGTCTGCCATAACAGCAAATGCCCAAAAAAACTATGATTTTTATACAAAAACACTTGGAATGCGTCTTGTAAAAAAGACAGTGAACCAGGACGACACTTCCATGTACCATTTATTTTATGCGGATGAAAGAGGAAACCCCGGCACTGACTTAACATTTTTCGAGATACCAAATGCTGGCCGTACCTATCGCGGTACTGACAGCATTACCTGTACCTTTTTGCGTGTACCATCAGATGAATCACTGCACTACTGGAATAAAAGGCTAGAAGATCTTCGCGTTATCCATGAAGATATCCGTGAAGCAGGCGGAAGGAAGGCACTGTTTTTTGAAGATTTCGAAGGCCAGCGCCTGGCCCTTATTTCCGATCAGAATTATAGAGGGGTAAAAGGGGGACACCCTTGGAGTAAAAGTCCTGTTCCTCAAGAACATGGTATTATAGGGCTTGGACCGGTAATGCTGACAGTCTCCGATTTGGAACCGACAGAAGAAATGCTTATAAAGGTAATGGATTTCCGGAAAAAGGGACAATACACACTCGATTTCAATGAAGAAAATACAGTACACATCTACGAAACAGGCGAGGGCGGAAACGGGGCAGAGGTCCATATAAGTGAACGTCCGGACTTGGGCCAGCAGCGGCCAGGCCGCGGCAGTGTCCACCATGTTGCCTTCCGTGTAGAGGATGAAGAAGAATTGAAGAGATGGGCTCAAAAGCTAAAGGACCGGCGGATCGCGAGTTCTGGATTCGTAGAAAGATATTATTTCAAATCAGTGTACTTCCGCGAACCGAACGGGATTCTGTTTGAGCTAGCAACAGACGGGCCGGGATTTGAAGAAGATGAAACCTTCGAACATTTAGGCGAAAAGCTTGCGCTGCCTCCATACTTTGAAGGTCAGCGGGAACAAATTGAGGCAATAATAAAGCCGCTTAATACAAATAATCCATAAAATATTAAATGAGGGATGAACATGAATGTTCGTCCCTTTCTATATAAAGGAAACCTTTTATCTTGAAACTTTTTATAGAGTTTGTTCGTTTAATATATAATAAGAGGACACTATCAAGTTGAAACTTAACAGAGAATAAGAAGGAGTCACCATGGATAAATATCAAAAATTTAAAGAAGCTTTTATAAGGTTGTGGCGAAAAAAGCATTTAACACAAATACTGCTTCTTTTATTACTGACGATCATTCTTTTGACGATTTTATTTTTCGCATTTCTGGCTGCTACGGCAAACGTTGAGTCCCTTAAAGAAGGTTTAAGGCAATCTACCGTCATATACGATAAAGATGGCGATACTGCCGCAAACTTGGCAGCGAACAGGGCAGAGGGTGCTAATATTGAAGAGCTTCCCGATTATGTCGGCAATGCTGTTGTAGCTATTGAAGATGAACGTTTTTATAAGCATAACGGTTTCGATATTAAAGGAATCGCGCGGGCATTTTTCAGCAATCTATTTGCAGGAAGAATTACCGGCGGAGGCAGTACCATTACACAGCAGCTGGCGAAAAATGCCCTGCTTTCACCTGAGCAAACATATAAACGGAAAGCTGAGGAGCTGTTCCTTGCAGTTGAGATCGAAAAAAATTATAAAAAAGACGAAATCCTGCAAATGTATTTAAATCAGGTGTATTTTGGCAGCGGCGCCTGGGGAATTGAACAGGCAGCGAACAAGTATTTTAGCAAAACACCTCAGGAAATAACCATCAGCGAAAGCGCACTGCTTGCAGGGCTATTGCAATCTCCTTCTGCACTCGACCCATATAATCATTATGAAAGGGCGATGGAAAGAAGGAATGTTGTTCTTGGAAAAATGAAGGAACATAAAATGATCTCAGTGCAGGAGTATGAGAATGCAGTAAATGAAAAAATAGAGCTGAAGGAAGGCACAAAGAGTAAGCAGGAAAGGAAATATCCTTACTATGTGGATGCTGTCCTGGATGAAGCAATTAATCAATTCGGCTTAACACAGGAAGAGATTTTCACAAGAGGATATAAAATTTTTACGGAAATGGACCAGAATCTTCAATCAAGCCTGGAAAAAGTATATGATAAAGACTCTATTTTTCCCCCTGGCATGAATGGCGAAATCGTCCAAAGCGGCGCAGTTCTTATGGACCCGCAAACCGGAGGAGTCAGAGGGCTTGTTGGAGGCCGTGGGGAACATGTTTTCAGAGGCTTTAACAGGGCCACACATATTAAAGCCCAGCCAGGATCAACTTTAAAACCGCTTGCTGTTTACACACCAGCACTGGAGGAAGGCTACTCACCTACATCTATGTTAAAAGATGAACCTGTAACATATGGAGATTACACACCAGCTAATGCTTCTGGCCAATATTCCGGTGAGGTGTCTATGTATAAGGCAGTAGAAGATTCAATCAATGTTCCAGCTGTCTGGCTCCTTAATGAAATTGGATTGGATAAAGGACTTGATGCCCTTGACCGATTTGGGATACCGCTTGAAAAAGAAGACGAATATTTGGGTATCGCACTCGGCGGAATGCGGAAAGGAATTTCTCCTCTAAAACTTGCAGAGGCGTATTCCACTTTTCCCAATGGCGGAAAAAGGCATAATGCACACTTGATTACTAAAATAGTCGGACCGACAGGAACGATAATTGCTGAAAGAGACAAAAAAACGGTTAAGGTGACGAGCAAAACTGTATCAAACCAAATGACTTCCATGCTCCTCAATGTAGTTGAATCAGGCACAGGAAGCGCGACAAAAATGGAAGGGTTCCAGATTGCCGGCAAAACTGGTTCAACCCAGCTCCCATACAACGACATTAACGGAACAAAGGACCAATGGTTCGTGGGCTATACCCCTAACCTGGTAGGAGCAGTTTGGCTTGGATATGACCAAACTGACCGGGAGCATTATTTATCAAAAAGCAGTTCTGAAACGGCTGTACCTGTGTTCAGAGCGATTATGGAAGAAAGCCTTCCATACATGGATGGTGATGAGTTCACTACTAAATCTGTAAATGAAAAGCTGGCCAAGAAAGAGTTAACAGAAGAAATAGAGCAGACCATTAAAGAACAAGCAGAAAAGATCGAAGGCAAACTTAGAGAGGATCTTCCTGTATGGAAAGAAAAATTAAAAGAAGGCAAGCAGGAACTAGAGGAATTCGGTAAATTCCTTAAAGAAAAATGGGGCCAATTTAATAATTAATCATAAAAAGGAGAATAGTATCCGCTATTCTCCTTTTTAATTTTCTTTAACCTTTATACTGGAATAATTCCAAAAAACAGTGTAACCTAAGTATTTATAGCAGCCCCTAACATTTCGACAGCATCCGCTAGCGAAATGCTAGCAAATAGATATTTTTCACCAGGAGGAATTTTTTATGAGTGGAGAAACCCGCATACAGCTTAATGTTCGAATATCAAAAGATACATCAAATATGCTAGATGAAATTGTTGAATACTATCAGGAAAACACGAAGCTTGGCAGAATTTATAAAGGAGACGTCCTAACCGATATTATTGAAAAGTCATATGAAGTCATGAATAAGCAGAAAAAGCTGAATAAGAGATTTTAGCAGTTTGAATTTTTATGGGAGTATTTGGAGGGATTTTTGTGAGGGATGTAAAATTAACGGATATTTATCAGCACCGGATAGCCCAAAAATATATCACTCGTTCCGGTATCGCTCATGCAATTGCTGTTTCCTATCATGCTTTCCAGCTTGCCAAAGATCAAAATGTTGATGCCGACTCTGCTGCAAAGGCCGGTTTTATGCATGATATGGGTCATTACACTTGGTACAAAAATGGAAAATGGGATTATGAACTCTACAGGAAAAATGATATACATGCCATTAAGGGGGCAGAGCGTGCACATAAACTTTTAATTCGCCTGGGAGAAAACCCGGTAAAAGCCAAAGAAATCGCTTTGGCCATTCTCTTTCATACAGATTCTTTTCTGCCAGGCGGAGAGGTTGTGAGGACTCCGCTGCAATCCATTGTCAAATTGGCAGATGAAAAGGATGAAGAACCAGGAGGGGCACATCATTATCGTGAACTTGAATTTGATAGGGCAATGAAAAGCCTGCAGATCCTCGATGAAAAAATTGATGAATTTCTGCAGAAAAAATGAAGAATAAACAAGCATTCTGTCTTATTATGCGCTTCCCCAGGAAATCAGTTCATTATTTTCCGAGCCTGAGAAAGAAGGGAAGCGCACATAGTAAGCAGAATACTATTATCAGGGAGATTAAACATTATCAAAATTGTTAAAATTTTGGGGATATTTTAGTAGGAAGGTGATGGTAAAGTGCGTGCAAGAAGCCGAAAACAGCAAACATTTAATGTGGAAGAATTTAAATTTGGATTAACAACTGTCTTTCTGCATCTATCATTTTATGCACTAATCATTTTTATACTTATACTTTTTATTGAGCTATTTAGTTAATTCGGAAAGATTGCATACATATTACATCCACACTCCAGAGCAGGCTGGAAGCAGGCTCTGGAGCGGACCCTAATCTTTAGAAAGCAAACCCTTATCCATCAAATATCTTTCAACTTCTTTAAATTCCTCAACTGGTATAAATGGTACGTTCTTTTTGCGAAGAAGATCCTGAAGCCCATTTTTTGCAAAAGTGATGTCGGCATGCTCAGCAGGGTGGGAATCTGGTTCACTGTCGCCTATAAAGTACACCGTTTCATACTTACTCTTAAGGTCCTGAATAACCTTTGACTTATCAATACCATACCTTTCAGAATAATGCCTGTGATTTTTATCTATATTCATATGAACATTCTTCTCATGATAATAGCCCTCATTGGAAAATACCTTAACATCTTTAATTCCATATTTATTTAAAATATGATGAATATAATAATCTGTCCCGGCACTCAAAATATAAAAATCACCACCGTTTTCCTGGATCGTTTTTATAAATTCTGGCACTTCTTCATCAATGGGAATTGAAAGAATATCCGCAATAATTTGATCTTCCTCCTGGTCTATCGAGGTAAAGACTCTATTTAAAAAATCGATATCCTTTATTTCACCAGCTTTCCACTTCGGCATAAGCTTACGGCCTTCTGGGAAATATTTATCCATCATAATTAAATAAAAGTCCTTCTTCGAAATGGTTCCATCAAAATCAGATACAAAAGCCCACTTTTTCATCCTATTAACCCTCCCGTAATTGCATTTCTTGCTAAGATGAATTCGTTTATCAGTGCTCTATTAGCAATACCCTTTCTTTTTTATGTTCAATCAAAGAAAAATACGCCTTTTAATTTTATTCCTGAAGAGATTAATGGTATTATTAATTTGATTTTCACATAAGGAGATGAATGAGCATGGCAGAAAAAGGATACATAGTATTGAAAAATGGTGAAAAGGTAGAATTTGAATTATACCCGGAAGCAGCTCCAGGCACTGTTGAAAACTTTAAAAAGCTTGCGAACGAAGGTTTCTATAATGGTCTAACTTTCCACCGTGTAATTCCTGGATTTGTTAGCCAAGGGGGATGCCCAAATGGAACAGGTACAGGCGGTCCTGGCTACACAATCAACTGCGAAACAGAAGGCAACCCTCATAAGCATGAGGAAGGTTCCCTTTCAATGGCGCATGCTGGCCGTAATACTGGAGGAAGCCAGTTCTTTATCGTTCATGAACCACAGCCGCATTTAAATGGTGTTCACACTGTTTTCGGAAAAGTTACTTCTGGCATGGAAGCAGTTAAAGCGATGAGTAATGGCGATGTTATGGAGAAAGTAGAAATCTTAGAAGGATAATTTGTTTAACACAAAAAAGAGCCGCAATGGCTCTTTTTTTCTTTTCCGCAAATAGCCTATTGTGTTATTTCTCATACTAAAGATAGCTTTATACACAAGGAGATGACGAAAATGGGCGCCATTGAAAGAAACGGCTATCGTTTTGAGCCGGAATTCAGTGTAATCAACCAAAATGGGGCTATCCATGTATATCAGAATGGAAAGTTCATAGAAGAGATTTCATTTAAATTTACTGGCAAGTTTCCAGAAAATGACCAAATTGAAGAAATCGTTGATACTTATTGCAATAATCACGGACTTTAAGGTTCCTCTTTTACTTGCGTCCTGGCGTTGTCAATGACAGGACGCAGTACCTCTTCATTCATCTGAATAATACTTTTTATTTTTTGTTCCCATATCATTTAGATACAATAGACAATATCAGCACCAATGAAAGGAATGATAATTTTATGGAGCCTATTAAAGACCATTTAAAGGAAAACCTTGATTTGCTGTTTGTCGGCTTTAACCCAAGCATACGCTCAGGAGAGACAGGGCACCATTTTGCAAACCCCAATAACCGTTTTTGGAAAATCCTCCATGAATCTGGTTTAACTCCGACGAAATTCGATCCCACTGAAGATTACAAATTGCTGGAATTAGGCTACGGCATGACTAATATCGTACCAAGGCCTACAAAAGCAGCCGATGAAATAACGAAAGAAGAATATAAAGAAGGAAGAGAAGAGCTGATTAAAAAAATTAGTGCATACAAGCCCAAGGTTGTTTGTTTTGTAGGAAAAGGTGTATACCAGGAATACAGCCGAAAAAAAAAGCTTCCCTGGGGAACCCAGGACGAATCAGTCGTGCCAGGCACCATCGATTTTGTCGCTCCATCATCCTCAGGACTAGTCAGAATGAAGGTTGATGAAATTGTTCAAATTTATGCTGAGATTCCTAAGCTAATAAGGTCCATAAAGTGAGATTTGTTATATTAGTTATAATGTATTTATTCTGATTATAACCATTTTTCAGCCCGTAAATATAGAATCGTGGCAAGCTGTCATTTTGGGCTTTATTCCTTTCGATTAACGGTCATTTCCCAAGCCAATCAGGCATTTTTAAGTTGTCCCTTTTTATAACCAGCTCCAAAATGAATTAAGGCGAAGTAATTTTATCTAAACTCCCTAACCTAGTGCAAATAGCACAAATTCTTCCTTTTTTCTCACCCAAGTCTAGTAAATTCCCTACGAACGATACTGTCAAAAAAGATTCAGAATTGTTAAAATGGTTATAACAGCTAGAACCAGCTTCAATTTAATCTCTTAAGGAGGGAAAGAAATGGAGCAATATGTTCGCGTTATTCCTTATAAGGTGATCCAGCAGGAAGAGGAAGTTAAAGAAGTGCCAAAAGGTGTTGAATTAATTCAGGCGCCAAAGATTTGGAACGAAACCAAAGGAAAAGGCATTAAAGTTGCTGTCCTGGATACAGGCTGTGATGTAAATCATCCAGATTTAAAGGATCGTATTGTTGGCGGCCGCAATTTTACAGACGATGATAGCAGCAACCCTGATATTTTTACAGACTATAACGGACACGGCACTCATGTTGCCGGTACAATTGCAGCGCAGGAAAATGATGCAGGTGTAATCGGAGTAGCCCCGGAGGCAGAACTCCTGATTGTAAAGGTTTTAAACAAAAATGGATCCGGACAATATGAGTGGATTATCAATGGCATTCATTATGCAATCGAGCAAAATGCGGATGTTATCTCGATGTCCCTTGGCGGCCCGGCTGATGTACCTGAGCTGTATAATGCCATAAAAGCTGCAGTCAAGAAGAATATCCTTGTTGTTTGCGCTGCAGGCAATGAAGGCGATGGGGATGATTCAACTGATGAGTTTGCTTATCCTGGCTGCTACAATGAGGTTATTAGCGTTGGAGCGATTAGCCTTGAAAGAGACTCATCTGAATTTACAAATTCCCATAACGAAATTGATTGCGTTGCACCAGGTGAAGGTATCCTATCAACCTATTTAAATGGAAAATATGCTACACTTAGCGGCACCTCCATGGCAGCTCCTCATGTCTCCGGTGCACTGGCATTGATTAAAGATTATGCAAACAGGCAGTTCGAAAGAAAACTTTCAGAACCTGAGCTGTATGCACAATTAATCAGGCGGACTGTTCCGCTGGGCAATTCACCAAAGCTTGAAGGGAACGGGCTCGTCTATCTAACAGTTCCTGAGCATTTGGCCGGCATATTTGACCAAAACTTTAAAACTATGGTAATGAATGCAATATGATTAAAGTGAACAGCATTTCCGAGGCATGGATGACGGCTCAAACGAAATATATTGATAGTGTTCAAAATGAAACTTATTATGATTCAGAGCTGGATTTAAAAAAGCAAGAGGCATACTACAGCAAGGTGGATTTTGAAAAAGAAAATATTGCAGTACAACTCCATTCGCTGCTTGAAAGTACGCACACCCAGCAATTGGATTATTCACCGCATCAATATGTATATCCTTGGGTTGATTTGCAGGAGAACCGTAAGCTTAAGAGCCTATACTCTGGCACTGGACTCGACCCACTCAAAACAATTGATCAGGATTTAAAGCTCTTGCAAATGATTCAGGAAGAAGGCTTTACCTCCAGCGAAAGGGTCATTTTTAATACGGAGCATGTTGTGCCCCAATCCTGGTTTGGAGGGAAAGAGCCAATGAGAGGGGATCTTCATCATCTTTTTGCTTGTGAACCGGCTTGCAATAGTATGAGAAGCAATTTTCCATACTATGATTTTGAGTCATATGTTCCTGAATTCCAAGCTGTGAAAATTAGAAACGGCTGCGGGATGGCAGAAAATGAGAAGTTTGAACCTGAATATGGAAAAGGGGTCGCAGCAAGAGCAGTATTCTATTTTGCAGTAAGATATACAAAAGTGATCAGGATGGAAACCAAAATGGATCTGCATCTTTTGCTGAAATGGCATGAAGAAAATCCTGTGACTTTATATGAAAAGCACAGAAACACTGCAATCCAGGATCTGCAGGGGAACCGCAATCCCTTTATTGATTATCCTGAACGTGCAAAGGAAATGCTCGGCTTATAAGTGAAACCGCCTGAATTCAGGCGGTTTTTTGTTTATAATATTGCTATAAACAACTAGTTAGAGGAGCCTTGATATGCAGCCGTTTACCATAAAAGCTATTAAGATTATTCAAAACATCCCTTCCGGAAAAGTTATGACCTATGGACAAATTGCCAAACTTGCCGGCAGTCCGCGGGGTGCAAGGCAGGTAGTCCGAATCCTTCACTCCCTAAGTGAAAAGCATCAGCTACCCTGGCATCGGGTTGTAAACGGGAAAGGGGAAATAGGCTTTAAAGATGACCTTTCTTTTAACCTTCAAAGAGAACTGCTTGAAAAAGAAGAAATTTATGTATCTACAAAAGGAATACTGGATTTGCAGGAGTATCTATATGACCCTTTTTACCACCATTCGTAATCGCTCAATAAAAACCCTGTATATTCCAAATAAATACAGGGTTTCCACTAATTAGAAATACCTATTTTGATCTTGATGCAAATTCCTTAATCATTTCAATTGTTACCAACTTCCTGGCAGGTACAATGCCCTGTTTAGATAATTCATTAATCCTCGCGGTTACTTCATTTATCTTATCCGCAGAAAAAGGCAATCCTTTTCTGCAGTTATCCAAAGCTTGTTCAATATAATTTTCACGTTCCTGATCAAGAGCTGCGAAGCTTGTTATGATTTTATTTTGTTTGCCAACATGTTCTGATATTGCTTTATGTACACTCATTTTTCCACCCCTTAAAAAATTCACTTATTGCTATCATACCATTTTTTATAAAAATATTTTAAGATTAATTATCTTAAATAACAATAATAAATTCACTTAAAAAAATCTGGGTATGAAGAGCCAGTCCTCATAACTTCCAAAGAGGAGAATAAAATAGTGAAGAGATGAAAAATGAATCTTTTTCCTTATAATGGAAATAAAGGGAACTCACCTTTCAAAAAAGAAAAGGTTAGGAACTAGAAATGAAAGGTGGATTATACATATGAAAAAAACACTGAAAATGGGTATTAGCATGTTGTTGATTCTTGTGCTCGCATTTGTTCCTTTTTCCCAAACAGAGTCTCCTCAGGTAAAGGCAACGGAAGAAGGAAGCGATTTAGTTCAGCAGCTAAACCACATCCTTAACAATGACCCCATTTTACAGGGAGCACTGGCCGGGGTCAGTATCCGCAATGCAGAAACAGGAGAATTGATTTATGACCATATAGGAGATATACGCTTACGGCCAGCTTCCAATATGAAGCTTCTGACTGCTGCTGCAGCTTTGGATACTTTGGGTGATAATTATAAGTTCAAAACAGAACTTCTTCATACAGGCTCGCTGAACGGGCAGACTCTGCAAGGTGATCTGATCTTAAAAGGAAAAGGAGATCCTACTCTTTTAAAAGCGGACTTTGATGCTTTTGCAGCAAAGGTGAAGGAAGCAGGCATTAAAGTGATTCATGGTAACCTGATCGGTGATGACACGTGGTACGATGATGAGCGCTATTCAACAGACCTATCCTGGAGCGATGAATCCTGGTATTACGGTGCACAGGTTTCAGCATTGACTGCCTCTCCGAACGAAGATTATGATGCAGGAACTGTGATTGTAGAGGTGTACCCTGGAGAAAATGCAGGACATGAGCCAGTTGTTAAGATGGTGCCGGAAACGGATTACATAAAAATTGTAAACAAAGCAAAAACCGTTGCAAAAGGCGAGAATAAAGATATCAGCATCGAACGTGACCACGGTACTAACACTGTAACCATTGAAGGAGAAATCCCGGTTGACGGAAGCCGTTCCAGGGAATGGATTGCTGTTTGGGAGCCTGCTGGCTATGCACTGGATCTCTTTAAACGATCCCTTGCCGAACAAGACATCAAGCTGCAGGGGAAGATTATTGCTTCATCTTCGCCTGCAGGTGCCAAGGTTCTTGCAGAGCATCAATCCATGCCGCTTTCAGAATTGCTTATTCCTTTTATGAAATTAAGCAACAATGGACATGCCGAGACACTCATCAAGGAAATGGGTAAAATCGAAAAAGGGGAAGGCAGCTGGGAGAAGGGGCTTGAGGTTTTAGAAGATAAAGTTAAAGAATTTGGCATGAATGAAAAAACTCTAGTACTTCGTGATGGATCAGGAATTTCACATGTAAACTTAATTCCGGCAAATGAGATTTCAAAGCTGCTTTTTGAAATACAAGGTAAAGAATGGTTCCCATTCTATTTAAATTCCCTGCCGATTGCCGGAAACACAAACCGCATGGAGGGGGGAACTCTTCGAAATCGAATGAAAAACTCCAATGCTGTTGGAAATGTTAAAGCAAAAACCGGTTCAATCTCGACAGTCAGTTCATTATCAGGGTATGTCACAACAACTACCGGAAAAGAGCTAATCTTCTCAATTGTACTAAATAACTTAACGGATGGTTCACGAGGAAAATTGATTGAAGACAAAATTGCCAAATTACTAGCTGACCAATAGAGCAAACTAAAAGGGCAGGTCTCCATTTCGGATTCCTGCCCTTTTTCTTATTCAGCTTTGGCAGCCTGAATTTGCAGATCAATTTTCACTTTATCGCCAACAAGGACACCGCCAGTTTCAAGGGCAGAGTTCCATGTTAAGCCGTAGTCGCTGCGCTTAATTACGCCCGCTGCACTGAATCCCACTTTTTCATTTCCCCACGGATCTTTTCCAGAACCCTCATAAGTAACCGTGAACGTTTCAGGTCTTGTTACTCCATGAATCGTTAGATCTCCTGTTACATCATACTCATCGTCACCTTTGCTTGAGATGCCTGTTGATTTGAACGTCATTTTAGGGTGTTTTTCAATATCAAAGAAGTCAGCTGAACGCAGATGGTTATCACGGTCTTCATTCCGTGTGTCAATACTTGAAAGATCTACATTAAATTGAATGTCCGCTGTTGTTAAGTCCGCAGGATCTGCTTCGATTTCTGCATCAAAGCTATTAAAGCTTCCTTTCACGTTTGCGATCATCATATGTTTGATTGAAAAATCAACACTGCTGTGTGCTGGATCAACAGCCCATTTTGTTTTTGCCATTATTTCATCCTCCATTTGTTTTGAATTCGATTGTTTTGAATTCAAGATATTTTAATTCTAGATAAAGTATATGACCGTTTCAGTTTTCTGTCAATGATATTTTTTCAAAAGATGGTAAAATGAAGACTACTTAATTTTTCCTTAGGATACATAACCTAATACATAATGATCACAGCACAAACTAATTGTGGTGCTTAAAGGGGAACGGAATATGAATCAACTTGAACAAACTTATAATAATGCTGCAGAGCACACGAAAATAAAAATACTTGAAGATGTCGACCGCTATCTTGGGAGTAAAGAGGCCATGCCGACTTATAAGGAATACCTATCTGAAAGGTTCCATTATATCGACCAAATTTGGGTGAATGTCTGGCTGAATAAAATTACAACTAAAATTTCAAAGCACGAAAAAAAGAAGTACTTAAGCGACAAAGGATATGAAACAGAGAATGTGGACAGGAAATTGATCAATCATATATTTAGAACTGAGATGAGGGATTATCAGCCGTTTAATACCTCAGAATGGCTTAATGATCGGTTCGAAAGCAAAGATGAGGAATGGGAAGACCGCTATAAGAATGCTCGAGCCCACTATCTTCAAAAAGCTGAAGAAGAGAGGCTGCAGCGAAAAAAATATGTCATCCGCGAAACGATTGAAGAGAAAATTGATGAGATCATGGAACAGGAGTATAGTCTTCTTTATTTATATATAAGACATATGACAGCCAAGCAATTGGCATCGGATTTTAAAAACAAAATAAGATACTCCCAGGTCGATACCTTTGCACTGGAAGAAAAGCTAGAGGAAGCTGGAGGCTTTAATTCCGACGAGTATAGAGCTATGGCTGACTTCCTTGCTGAACTGACTGGAAATATCCATAAAACCTTGCACTGGGGCCAGGGCTATTTTGAATACGAAACCTATTACTATGTGTATAAGAACAATATTTCCGGATATCTTTCTGAAACCCTGCAAACCCTTGTCCTGCAAAACCTTCCACATGAATTATTTGAGGAGTATGAAGAAGCTTACGGCAAGCCTTTGACTGGGAAGGCGGTTAAAAAGCTGATTACCCATACTCTTCACGATATCAATGAGAGCTTTTTTGAAAGTATTCAGGAAGAATATGTTGAAGATCTGCTAAAGCTCGCTGACATCCCGTTTGCCCCAGATGTCCATAAAGAGTTATTCGAGAAGGACCTTGAAGTAAGAGAGCGTAAAAAAGCTGAGGAACTGGCAGAACTGCAGCGGCAAAAAGAAGAAGAAGCCCGAATGCTGGAGTATGTTTTCGGACAGGAATACAGTCCTTCGCTGGAACGGGCAAAGCGCTATGTTCTTCATATTGGGGAAACCAATACAGGCAAGACCCATCATGCTCTTGAAGGAATGAAGCTGGCAGGCAGCGGTATGTACCTGGCCCCGCTTAGACTGCTTGCTCTGGAAGTATATGATAAGCTGAACCGTGATAAAGTACCCTGCTCCTTGAAAACAGGGGAAGAAGAAAAATTAGTATCCGGTTCAAAGCATCTCTCCTGCACGGTTGAAATGTTTCATGAAAAAGATTTTTTTGATGTGATCGTTATAGATGAAGCCCAGATGATTACAGATAAAGATCGCGGCTTTTCTTGGTATAAAGCGATCACAAAAGCAAATGCCAATGAAGTGCATATTATCGGCAGCCGAAGTGCAAAGAGCATGATGCTCCAGCTGCTTGGCGATGCAGACATCGAACTGAATGAATATAGCCGCGATATTCCGCTGGAAGTGGAAGCGAAAGAGTTTAAGTTCAAAAATGTGAGAAAAGGAGATGCGCTTATCTGTTTTTCCAGGAAAAGAGTGCTGGAAACAGCCTCAAGACTCCAGCAGGAAGGCCACTCGGTCAGTATGATTTACGGATCCATGCCGCCTGAAACAAGAAAGAAACAAGTATTGCGCTTTATTAATGGCGAAACTTCCGTGATCGTGTCAACTGATGCCATTGGGATGGGTCTTAACCTGCCAATCCGCAGAATCGTCTTTCTCGAAAATGAGAAGTTTGACGGCACAAAGAGGCGGCTGCTTACATCACAGGAGGTTAAGCAAATTGCAGGGAGGGCAGGCCGCAAAGGTTTATACAATATCGGGAAGGTCTCGTTTACGAAAGATATTAAAAGAATGAAGGCATTGCTTGAAATGGAAGATGAACCTGTCCATACCTTTGCGATTGCCCCAACAAATACTGTATTTGAAAGATTTCAACGGTATTATCGTGATTTGGGCACATTTTTTGAGCTATGGGATAAGTTTGAAAGCCCTAAAGGCACCAAAAAAGCGGCTCTGACAGAGGAAAGAGATCTATACGAGAGGATTCGCGGAACTGAAATAGAAGCTAAGCTTGGCATTATGGATCTGTACGGCTTTCTCCATCTCCCGTTCTCAAAAAAAGAGAATGATCTTGTACGGCAATGGGAGGAGACCATGTATGCCATAATTGATGGTGTTGAGCTGCCCGAGCCGCGGATCAAGAACCGCAACCTCGAGGAGTTGGAACTCACATACAAAGCTATTGGCCTGCACCTTCTGTTTCTTTACCGGCTTGAACAGAGAACTGAAGCATTATATTGGGAAAGATTACGAGAAGAAATAAGTGACCATGTCCATGAAAGGCTGAAAACAGACATTAAAGAGCTCTCAAGAAAATGCCGAAGATGCGGCAAAAAGCTTCCTTGGGAACATGAGTTTCAAATTTGTGATGAGTGCCATACTACACGCTCCAGGAAAAGATATAACTACTATAGAAGGTAAACAATCCAGGGATGATTGGATGGGGTAGAATGTTATTTGGCTGCCATTTAAGCATTAGGGAAGGCTACTTAGGGGCTGCAAAAGCTGCTGAAAAAATGAATGCTTCCGCCTATCAGTATTTCCCTAAAAACCCGAGGAGCTTAACTGTTAAGGATTTTGATCAAGAGGATGCCAGGCTTTGCAGGGATTTTTGCGAAGAGCACGGGATCTTTTCTATTGCACATACACCATATCCGACGAGCCTGACACCGCATCCGGAGAAACAAGATCTTACGATTAACTCCTTACTGAATGATCTTGATATAGCTAACTGCTGCGGTTCAGCGGGAGTAGTCGTCCATTTCGGCAGTCCTATAAGCAGCAGGGACCCGCTTGCTGGCTATCACTTAATGATTGAAATGCTAAATAAAGTGCTTAGGCAATGGGATGGGCCGTGTCTTATCCTGCTTGAAAACACTGCCGGCCATCCAGGAACAATGGGGACGATCATAGAGGAACTTGTTCAGGTCCGCAGCTTATGTGATTACCCTGACAAAATTGGCTTCTGCCTGGATACCTGCCATGCCTTTGCAAGCGACCTTTGGAATGGGGACAACCTTGAAGAATTCCTTCAAAAAGGAGAAGAATTGAACTATTTTGAGCATTTAAAAGCTATTCATTTTAATAACTCAAAATATCCGGCGGGTTCAGGAAAGGACCGGCACGCCAATATATTCAACACAGGACATATAACCGAAAAACAGTTTGATGAGTTCGTAAAAGCAGAGCCATTTAAAAAGCTGCCTTTTATACTGGAAACACCGTCTGATGAAGGAATTAAACATGCAGATGAGGTAGCGCTTCTTATAAAAAAATGGGTAAATAGCACCGATGTAATTTGAAAAAGCCTGCTGGCAAAACAGCAGGCTTTTCATGATCAAGGCTTTAAAACCACTTTAATGCAATCATCTTCATGTCCATTAAAAATTTTATACCCATGACTTGCCTCATCTAAGGTAATTTTGTGCGTGATGATGTCCTTCGGATCAAATTCTTTGTTTATGATTTTCTCATATAGCTTAGGCATAAATGGTATGACAGGCGCCTGTCCCATTTTCAGCGTAATGTTTCTGGAGAAGAATGCACCCAGCGGGAACATATTATAATTTGCACCATAAACCCCGGTAATTTGGACTGTTCCTGTTTTTCTGACAGCTTTTGTCGCAATTTGAATCGGTCCCAAGGTCCCGCCTTGAAGCTTTAACTTTTGCTCTAAAAACTCAAGAGGTGACTTTTTCCCGTCCATGCCCACACAATCAATGACAACATCAGCTCCGCCATGAGTTATTTCCTTTAAATGCTCTCCCATATCCGGGTACTTAGTGAACTCATATACTTCCACTTTATTCGTTGCCTTTGCGTGATTGATCCGGTAATCGAGATAATCAACCGCGATGACCCGCTCGGCGCCTTCCATCCATGCAAATTTTTGAGCCATTAGACCAACTGGACCACAGCCCAGGACGATAACCGTATCACCCTTTTTAACACCAGCATTTACAACACTCCAATAGGCAGTAGGAAGGACGTCAGATAAAAATAACAGGGATTCATCCTCAAGTTCACACGATTCCGGAACGAGAAATGGTGTGTAATTGCCGAAAGGAACTTTTAAATATTCTGCCTGTCCCCCAGGATGATTTCCAAATTTTTCGGTGTATCCAAAATAACCTCCCGAATCATAATGCGGATTGGAATTATCGCATTGGCTGGTTTGATCCTGCTGGCAATAAATGCACTGTCCGCAAGATACATTAAATGGGATAACAACTCTGTCGCCCTTTTTCACTTTTGTCACCTCAGGGCCTGTTTCTTCGACAATGCCCATCGGTTCATGTCCGATAACATATCCTTCGGGAAGGGGCATATTCCCCTGATATAAGTGCAAATCCGAACCGCAGATCGCCGTGGACGTTATTTTAACGATAATATCATCTTTTTTTTCAAGCTTCGGGTCATCTACATTCGTAACAGCTACACGGTTAGGACCCTGATAAGTGACAGCCTTCATTTTCCACACTCCATTTTTTGTTGGCCCTGATTCAGTTTCAATGAAATGAAAAAGGGATTCTGGTTTGCTATACTTGTAAAAGAATTTTTAATATCGCTGTTTTCGCAAAGTTTGTTGCTTTCGAACCATTTTTAATAAACTAAGTTGATTGGAGCGGAAGGCGCTAATCCCGCGAAAATGCTATCGCATTTTCTTCGTGCGGTGTCCATTCGAGGAAGCTTATTCAACGTCCTACGGGAGTAGCGTTCCAAGGGAGACCCCGCAGACGCAGAGCGTCGAGGAGGCTCCCGGTAGCCCCGTGGTTCGCTGAGCGCCTCTTGCTGAAATCAACAGGCAGAGTTCAAAGCAAAAACAACAATCTATACGAAAAGAACCTTTAATATAGAAAAGAAACCTACTGGCACAATAATCATCAATAATATAAGTTTCGCTCGTTTGCTAATAATTATTCGATTTTTAACATAGGAGGGGAAAAAAGAATGTTTATTGTCAAACTATATAACCAAAGCGCTGACGTTCTCCATATCGGCCGTTTCAGCACTTTACAGGAAGCAGAAGCCGGAGCATCCAGAGGATTAAAATACAGCAGTACAGCTATCGTCTATGATGGAGAAATACCTGTGATGCTGTTTGATCATGCTTCCTACCCGGAAGGATTCCCGCTGGGTACGGGAAATTATTAATTTTTGAAAGAGGGGGAAACCTTGAAATTAAGTATTTTGGATCAGGCACCTATTTCTTCAGGATATTCACCAAGGGATGCCTTAGAGGCATCCGCAAGGCTTGCGCAAGCTGGAGAGAGGCTGGGGTATACAAGGTATTGGATTGCAGAGCATCATGATTTATCCGGTTTAGCCTGCTCCGCTCCAGAGATTATGTTAAGTTATATTGGTTCCAAAACAGAAAAAATCCGTATCGGTGCAGGCGCCATCTTACTCCCGCACTATAAACCATACAAGATTGCGGAATTGTTCAATATGCTTGCTACTTTGTTTCCAAATCGAATTGATCTCGGGATCGGCAGGGCACCAGGCGGATCAGCTGAAGCCACGATGGCACTTTCAGACAATTTTTTGGAAGGTGTCCGGAAAATGCCCGAAACAGTGAAGGAGCTGCTCCATTTCTTAAACAAAGACTTTCCGAAAAATCATATGTTTTCAAGGATTTCCGCATCGCCTGTTCCAAAAATCAGACCCGAACCATGGATTTTGGGAACCAGCTGCAAAAGTGCTGTTATGGCTGCCGAGAACGGTGCAGCCTATGCATTTGGCCAATTTATGAGCGAAAAAGATGGAGAAGAAATCATAAGGGAATACAGGGAAAATTTCAAAGCAAGAGGAAGCCTGCAGAAGCCCAAAGTGATTTTAACAGTATCCGCTATTTGTGCCGAAACGGCGGAGGAAGCAAAAGAGCTAGCTCTCAGCAGCATGCTGTGGAGGCTGAAAACAGATAAAGGCGAAGGCAATCAAGGAATCCCTTCGATTGAAGAAGCAAAAAGCTATTTTCTCAATGTAAATCAGGACCCTTTTACTAAAAAGTCCAGCTTAATTATAGGCAATCCCACCGAAGTTGCACAGGAGCTTAGAGATATGCAGGACCGGTACCAAGCGGATGAGATCATGATTGTAACCATTGTTCACCGTTATGAAGCCCGCCTGCGTTCATACGAACTTATTGCCAAAGAAGTACTGAGTTAATTTAAAAAATGATGAATCTCGCCCGCCTATTTTGAATACATATTCAGGGAAACCAACTATGAAAAACTTCAAAAGGGGCGGTAAATATGCCAAACTGTACACATCAGGCGGAAGTGAATGTACCAATTGGGGCGATATGGAATTTTGTCAGTGATATTGACAACTGGGCACCTCTAGTACCTGGATATATCGCACATGAGGTACTTAATAACAAAGAATCAACTTGGAGCTTTAAAAGCGATATGGGGATCCTGAAGAAAAAAATTGAATTAAAAGTGGATATCACCGGCTGGCAAGAGCCAACTAAGGTGACGTTTAATTTAACCGGGATTAATGAGAAGTTTACCGGGCATGGATATTTTCTTGCAGCCAATGGCCGAAATAATAAAAACTTGATGACTGGTGCTCTGGACATTAAGGCAGAAGGTATGATGGCTAAAGTGGCAAATTCCCTGCTTAATACATCACTTCCTGAAATTACAGCAGAGCTGACCGAAGCGGTTGCCACAAAGCTGGAACAGGAATATAAGGAGCATGCAGGCGTTTAATAGCAGTATTTAATCAGGCAGTGAAAAGAACTCATTTTCTGAGTTCTTTTTTAACACTTATTTCGTATAGCGATTGGCGTAGCTTGAGGCAACGAATGCTTCCGGCTTTATTTTTGGCTCCAAACCGATAGATTCGATCCTTGACACCATTTCCTTCACAAATTCCCTCGTTTTATTTCTTTTGCCGGATCCAATGTCCATATGACCCTCCATCGAAAAGGATCCTCCTTTATAAATATATGGCAGAACAATCTCAAACATCCTATCTTTTCGGTCCTCTGTAAATAGGGAGACCACTTCTTCTGTGAGAGAGGTTTCATATGAAATCCTTTCATGCAGATGCAGCATTTTTCTTGGAATAATAGTTTTTCTTATACAGGCCCAGGCTCCTTTCCTCTCGTTTTGAATCACAATTCCGGTAATAAACACTGTACGGTTGCAATGCACCTGCGAATCTGTTCCAATCATTAAACGGAAGTTTCCATCAGGATTTCTTTTCATAAATAGTAAAATACGGTTAAACACCTGATCGAACGTCAATTGCCGTTCCTGGAGATTTTGAAAATTATATTCAGCACTCACCTGTTATCACCACATTAAGTATTTTGTTTTGAAATAACACGATTTCAACAACCTTTTACTTAAGATAAAAACTTTCTACTATCATTATATTGAGAGGTTTCGAACAAGTTGTTATTTTTTTAGAAAATTGCTTTTCCAATGGAAAAACGAATTATGAATGGGAAAAGAAAGAGTGTTAAAAACTAAAGCTTAAAGGAGGAAAATAGATGAATAATACGATGATTTTAATCATTAAATTTATATCCAGTGTGATTGCGTTTGCAATTGCCCTTGATGTATTTTTCGATGCCACTTTTGCTGATATCGTTTCATTCAGCATTTTGGTTACGGTTATGTCCTACATGCTTGGTGACCGAATAATCCTTCCGAGATTGGGGAACCGGAATGCCCTCATAGCTGACTTTTTTTTAGTTTATGCGGCTGTATGGGTTTTTGGAAGTGTCCTGCTGAACAGTTATTTGCAAATTGCATGGGGGAGTATTATAGCTGCTGGAATCATCACTCTTTCTGAAGTATTTGTCCATCGTTATCTGTTAAACAGAATGGAAGTCAGCCAGGGGGAAACGCGTAGCGAATCTGCGATGAATCCAAGACTTGCTTACGGGATGGAACTTGGGGAAGAAAAGGATCCATTAAAAGATTGAGTTTGAGCATCTCTTTATATAAATTTGCAGCTATTCGTAGATACACCAAATAAGCGGAATAAAAAAACCAATGCAGACTTTTTAATAGTCTAGTTTGCATTGGTTTTTTTGATTTAATGCCATCTATTCAATGAGGTCTTTTCCTCTGAAAATAGAATATTCATTAATAATAGAGAGGTCGAATGATAAAGGGTGTTGCACATGCACGAATTGTCTCTTATGGGCGAACTGCTTCACATAGTGGAGGAAGATGCCCGCCAGAGAGGCTTCATTAAGATTAATAGTATTTCAGTCATTGTAGGGGATTTATCCAATGTGCTTCCGGATGCTTTAGAGCTTGCATTTTCTTTTTTTCAAACACAGTCAGACTGCATTATAGATGAAGAAACACAGTTATTGGTGATCAGGGAGGAAGCAAAAGCAGCCTGCTTAGCTTGCGGGACTGATTTTGTACCAGATTATCGAATTGCCCTTTGTTCACAATGCAATCAAACAAAAACGGTGCTGCTATCAGGCGAAACATTTCGGATAGAGTCTTATGAAGGAAGTGATAAAAATGAAGATTAAGATGGATGATGATGTTTTGAAGAATCAAAATAAAGCCGCTGATTTCAACAGAATCATATTTAAACGGAATCAAACACTTGTTATCAATTTGATGAGCTCACCTGGTGCCGGAAAAACTACGCTGCTTGAGCAAACTGTAAAAGCCCTTGCGCATGAATATCAAATTGCTGTTATTGAGGGGGATTTGGCAACAGAGAGGGATGCAGAACGTCTTCGTGCCTTAGGGATAAAAACGGTGCAAATCAATACTGTAGGCGGATGCCATCTGGATGCAAGAATGATAGCAAAAACTTTACCGGATTTTCAGCTTGAGGAGATCGATATCCTCTTTATCGAAAATATCGGCAACCTGGTTTGCCCTTCAGGCTATGATTTAGGACAAGATTACAAAGCCGTCATCCTTAGTGTGCCAGAAGGGAATGATAAAATCCCAAAATATCCAGTCATGTTTCACAGGACCCATTTGACGATTATAAACAAAACAGATTTGCTTCCATATGTTCATTTTGATTTAGAGGAAGCACGTAAGGATTTACAATGTATAAACCCCCATGCTGATTTTCTTGCGCTTTCCGCCCAAACTGGAGATGGCATGGAAGAATGGCTGAATTGGATAAAGGAAGTATACGCCAATGCTGCGCGCAGTCAAGATTAAAGTGACAGGAAAAGTGCAGGGGGTTGGGTTCCGACCCTTTATCTACAGTCTTTCAAAAAAGTACAAGATAAAAGGAACAGTCCAAAATAATTTGGATGGTGTTCTTATTCATGCAGAGGGCTCTGACGATTTAGTTACTGCTTTGATCGACCACATACAAACCAGCCCTCCTTATCTGGCAAAGGTTAGTGAAGTCATTGTGACTGAAAACCAACCTTCCAATTATTTGGAATTTACGATTATTCCAAGCAAGCGAACTGGCTGTCATACACCTTTAATCCCTGCGGATGCCGCAATCTGCAAGGACTGCTTATTCGATATTAAAAACCCTGATAACAGGCGATATCGATATCCTTTTACAAATTGCACCCAATGCGGGCCGCGCTATACGATCATTCGGGATCTTCCATATGACAGGCCCCAAACATCTATGAACGAATTTCAAATGTGTCCTTCCTGCCAGGAAGAATACGAAGACCCGCTTAATCGCCGACATCATGCACAGCCGATATGCTGTCCTAAATGCGGACCTGCACTAACACTTTATCAGTCTAAAAAAAAGCCTGAAATAACAACTCAAAATTCCATTCAGGAAGCTGCACGCCTTTTATCGGCAGGGAAAATTCTCGCCATAAAAGGGATAGGCGGGTATCACCTTGCCTGTGATGCACATAACCCAAGCGCGATCAAGGAGCTACGGAAACGGAAAAGAAGGCCGCAGCGCCCACTGGCGATCATGGTGAAAACGCTCGAAACAGCAATGAAGTATTGTCACGTATCAGAAGCAGAAGCTGGAATGCTAAACATTCCTGAAATGCCCATTGTTGTATTGAGAAAAAAAGAGACCTGCGGACTCCCTGGGATTTTGGCTCCAGGGATATCCACACTAGGAGTAATGCTTCCATATTCGCCGCTTCATTTTTTATTGTTTGAGACCAGCAGATTGGAGAGTATAGTCCTGACAAGCTCAAACTCTTCCGGGTTCCCACTTCAATACAGAGATGATTCAGAGGATCTAGGTGACTTTGTTCTAACACATAACCGCCCCATTCTTTATCCTATTGATGATTCCGTTATTGAGGTGAATCAAGAAGGAGAGATCACCTTTCTTCGCCGCGCAAGAGGTTTCATACCTGAAGTGTTTACAACGGAGTACCCAGTCGATCAAATACTGGCATTGGGAGGCAATCAAAAAAATACCTTTGCAGTCGGGAAGGAAAATAGCATCTTTATGGGTCCGCATATTGGAGATTTGGAAAATGAAGAAATGCTTCTGCATTATGAATATCAAATGGACCATTATATAAGATGGTTAGGATACAAGCCAAAATACATTGCCCTGGATTCACATCCAGCCTACCTGGTAAATATGGCAGCGAAAAGGTTTAAAGGGGGGGTAATTCCAGTGCAGCATCATCATGCACACCATGTATCTTGCATGGCAGACAATGGCCTAAAGGAGCCATGTTTCGGCCTGATACTGGATGGCACAGGCTATGGGGAAGACGGGCATATTTGGGGATTTGAATTAATGTTTGGCAGTGCCGCTTCCTGCGAACGACTAGCACATCTCACATATAGTCCGCTGCCCGGCGGGGAAAAATCCATAAAAGAGCCATGGAGGAACGCAGCAGGGATGATCTTACACTACTGGCCGGATCAGGGCAGGAATCTTGCAGAAAAACTTTTTCCTGAAAAGAAGCGGGAAATCGGCATAATAGAAAACATGCTTAAAAGGAAAATCAATACCCCCTTGGCCGGTACATGCGGAAGGCTCTTCGATGCTATCAGTGCCATTTTAGGTATATGCCAAACTTCAACGTATGAGGGAGAAGCCGCTATTAAGCTAGCAGATTACATGTTTACGGAACAGACTGATAACTCCCCCGGCCATTACTCCTTTAACGTCAGAAAAAACAACGGTAAACCGCATCAGCTTGATTTCTCGCCCATGTTGTATGAGATTATTCAGGACCACTTAATGGGGAGGCCGCTTCAAACAATTATTTATAAGTTTCATCAGACTCTAGTGTCTGCGTCGGTACACATGATTTTGATTTCTGCAGAAGAAAAACCGGAGCTGAACAGGCAGATTGTTCTTTCAGGAGGCTCGTTTCAAAATAAGTTCCTGGCACAAGAGCTTTCCAGACAGCTGACGCAGAACGGGTTTTCTGTTTTCACACATAAAAAAGTTCCCTGCCATGACGGGGGATTATCTTTAGGGCAGATAATTGTGGCTTCCCATAAAGTTCAAAATACTAATGAGTGAAGAAGGCGGTGATCCAATGTGCGTGGGTGTTCCATCGAAGGTAATTAAAATCGAACAAGACCGGGCTTTGGTGGAGGTTATGGGAGCAAAAATGTATGTAGGCATCCTCTTTGTCCCAGAGGTCAAAATAAATGACTATGTCCTGCTCCACGCAGGCCAGGCTATGACCATAATCAACGAGGAATTCGCCCGGGAAAGCATTGAAGAATGGAGGAAAATAATTGATGGACAGCATGGCACCTTTTTCTGATCCTGTATTAAGCCAGCGGTCGGCAGAGACAGTGATCCAGCTAGCGAAACAGTATACCATAAAGACTGGACGCAAGCCTGTATTTATGGAAGTATGCGGCTCCCATACAATGGCTCTTGCAAAAACAGGGGTTAAAACGAGATTAAAAGATTATGTTCGATTAATCGCAGGGCCAGGATGCCCTGTTTGTGTCACAGACCAAAAAACAATTGACAGCATGATCAGCTTATCCGAAGATCCCCGCAGAATTCTATGTACTTTTGGAGATATGGTGCGCGTCCCAGGATCTAAGCATTCTTTGATGGATGCAAAAACAGAGGGGAAGGATATTCGCATTGTCTATTCTCCACTGGACAGCCTTCGAATTGCAGAAGAAAATCCAGATAGGGAGATAGTATTTTTAGGGATAGGATTTGAAACCACCATCCCTCTCTTGGCTGCTGCAATAAAAGAAGCGGAAAAAAGGGGCTTAAACAACTTTACAATTTGGATGACCACTAAATTGGTTGAACCGGTTTTGCGGTCACTTCTCGAGGCGGGAGAAATTCACCTTGACGGCTTTCTGCTCCCCGGCCATGTTTCCATTGTCCTTGGAAAAGAGAGCTACTCTTTTTTAGCGGAGGAATACAAAATGCCTGGAGTTATTTCAGGTTTTGAACCTGTACAGCTGCTCAGCAGTATTTACAAATTATTGCAGCTATGCCTAGAGAAGAAAGCAGATATCATTAATGATTATCCATACATTGTCTCGGAAAAAGGGAACTTATCATCCCAAAGCCTCATGCAGGAATATTTAAAGCATGCTGATGAAGATTGGCGCGGGATTGGAACGATCCCCAGTAGCGGCATGGTGCTGAAAGAAGAATTCGAAAAGTTTGATGCGAAAAAGAAGTTTAAGGTCATCACAGAGCCGCCGCGAAAAACGAAATGCCGCTGTGGTGAGGTAATTCGTGGACTTGTTGAACCTGAGAAGTGTGTCCTTTTCAAAAAAGCCTGCACACCATCCAATCCAATTGGTCCTTGCATGGTTTCAGCAGAAGGCACATGTGCAGCCCACTATCACTATATGAGGGAGGAGTAACCATGCAGCAGAGGATTAACCTGGCCCATGGGGAAGGTGGAGAGCTAACGCACAAGCTGATTAAGGAAGTCTTTGAAAAAGCATTCGGCCATGGAGAACACACAAAGTATGATGCCCCCATGCTTGAATGCAAATCTGAAATCATTGCATTCACTACTGATAGCTATGTTGTAAAACCGATCTTCTTTCCCGGCGGAAATATTGGTAAGCTGGCTGTTACCGGGACTGTTAATGACCTGGCTGTCAGCGGCGCTGTTCCAAAATATATGACAGCAGGATTCATTATTGAAGAAGGACTTTCTCTTAGATATCTAAAGGAAGTTGTAGACAGCATGGCTGCTGAAGCTAAAAAAGCAGGAATCAGAATCATTGCTGGAGACACAAAGGTGGTTGAAAAAGGGAGCGCTGATCAGTTATTTATTAATACTGCAGGCGTTGGCATTTTGGAAAGCGGGCAGAAACTCCATCAAGAAAACATTCAGGAAGGTGATTCTATTATCTTAAGCGGCACAATCGGAGATCACGGAATTGCGATTGTCAGTGCCAGAGAAGAGCTTGGCCTCATATCGGATATTAAAAGTGATTGCGCCTCTCTGAACGGGCTGATTCAAGAACTGCTGCAAAAGGTAAAAGGAATTCGAGTAATAAAGGATCCCACCAGGGGCGGCCTAGCCACAGCACTTGTGGAGCTTTGTGAGGATTTCCATTTTACCTCCGAGATCTTGGAGGAATCTATACCTATAAGGAATGATGTTCATGGAGCATGCGATATCCTTGGCTTTGATCCTCTTTATCTGGCAAATGAGGGGAAAATGATTTTAATTGTAGAATCAAAAAATAAGGAACGTGTGCTTCAAATCTTAAAGAAACATCCTCTGGGAGAAAAAGCTGCGATAATCGGGCGGGTAACGAGCAGAAATGTGAGTGCAGGGGAGCTATTTTTAAAAACTCCGCTAGGAACAACCCGGCGATTGCAACGGCTGTCCGGAATGCTATTGCCCAGAATTTGTTAAAGTTTTCTGCTCCACTGCATAGGATAGGGTATGAAAGCCTAAGGAGAGAATGCTATGCAAAACATCAGGATGCTTCAGCACCAGGTTAATAGCCTTGTGACACAGGCAAGGCATGATATTTACACCATCTCGGTCACCACAGACCATACAGCCAAACAATTAAGCCTTCAGCGATTATGGGATACTTTAACGAGTATTCAATTTTTGAATGATCTTTTGGCTAACCACACTATTTCAGCAAATAATGGTTCAGTCCTGCCGATGTCTGCTTCAAATAATCAGCTAAACTCTCAGAACATATCTGCAGCGAACCCTCCATTCGTTCAGCCTAATCAACCTTTCACCATTCAAGAATTAGCGAATTACGATGGCAAAAATGGAAGGCCTGCATATGTAGCCGTGGGCGGCATCGTCTATGATGTTACCAATAACAGGGCTTGGGCCGCTGCCACTCATTTCGGTTTGGTTTCAGGGAAGGATTATACCCAGGAGTTCGCCTCCTGCCACACAGGACAGCAATCGATTTTAGCGACTTTGCCGGTCGTAGGGAGGTTGGTATAATGGAAAAATATATTTTGCCGCCTGAGTCATTAACCAATGAGGCGATTGCAGCGAGGTTAACCAAAGGTGCAAGAAAAGGGATTGAGGACGGTCTAATTAAAAAAAAGAACCTTGTTTACTTGGAGCTGAACGGGTGCTCCGGCAATATCATTTCTTTGCTTAATGGGGAAAATCCGGATTTTGAATATTTGATGGGCTCCATGGTCAATCTCGTTTATAGCAATAGCTTAATGGCTTCTGAAGGGAAGCTGGCCGTTGAAAAGCTCATGGACGCATTAGATGAAGAATATATTCTAGCAGTGGAAGGAGCAGTTGCTTTAAGGGACAATGGATTATATAACATTATCGGCAGCTGGCAGGAAAAACCGCTTACCGGTTTGGAAGCGGCGAAAATGCTAGGGGGAAAAGCATCCCATATTCTCGCTGTAGGGGCTTGTGCGACCCACGGGGGTGTATCTGCAGCCAGGCCCAATCCTTCCCAGTCAGTAGGACTGCAGGATGTCCTCCCAGATAAGAATATGATAAAACTGCCTGGTTGCCCTGTCCATCCGGACTGGTTTTTGGGAACGTTAGCCCATATTCTTTTATACGGTGATCCCGATACTGACAACCTCGGCCGGCCATTAATGTTTTATAGTACGCTCATTCATGACAGATGCCCAAGGCGGCCTTTTTTTGACCGGGGCATTTTTGCTGAAAAGCTCGGAGATAAAACCTGTTTATTTAAGCTGGGGTGCCGGGGCCCAGTCACCAGGACTGATTGTCCCACAAGGCAATGGAATGGGCATGTGAATTGGCCGATAGGAGATGACACCCCCTGCATTGGCTGTGCCCAATTCGGATTCCCTGATGCGATGGCTCCTTTTATCAGTTTTGACACAACAAGGGTGGTGAAGGATGAGTAAACGGATTGTTATAAATCCATTAACAAGAATCAGCGGATTTATGGAAATAGAAGTTGTTGTCGATCAGAATCAGGTTGTTGATGTGAAGACAAAAGGAAACCTGTTCAGGGGCTTTGAGCAAATGCTCGTCGGCAGAAGCCCCTTCGATGCTGTTTATTTTACCCAGCGCATTTGCGGGATTTGTTCAGCAGCCCACTCAATGGCATCTTCAATCGCTTTGGAGGACGCACTGAAAGTTGCCCCAAGTGAGCAAGGGAAATATTTGCGTGATATTATCCATTGCTGTGAGTTTTTACAGAACCATATCCGCCACTTTTATCAATATACTGTACCTGATTTTGTGAAAATTGAAGGGAATACATTGCTGCAAGCAGACCATAATGATTTCAGACTGCCAAAACATGTGAATGCGGCAATTTCACAGCATTACTTCGAATCATTGGAACTAAGCAGGCTTGCGCATCAAATGCTGGCCGTTCTCGGAGGAAAAGCTCCACATAACCACGGTGTTTTTATCGGCGGGATTACCACTCAAGCTACAGCTGAAAAAATCGTTCATCTGGATTCCATCCTTCAGAAAATATCCAGATTTATCGATGAGAAAATGATTCCTGATGTTTTTGAAATAGCGAAGTATTACCCTGAATATTACCGTTTGGGCGGTGGATATGGAAACCTTTTGACCTACGGTGCTTTTCATCATTATAAGGATATTGAAACATTATATGTTGATCCCCTTGTGTATACAGATAAAGGAATCGAGCCATTTAATGAAGCTAAAATTCAAGAGAAAATAGAGTATTCCTGGTATCAGTCATCTACAACGAGTTACTTTCCTAATGAAAGTATTCCTGAACCTGACCGCACCAAGCAAAAAGCCTATTCATGGGTTAAGGCGCCCAGATACGATAATCTCCCCTTTGAGGTCGGACCTTTAGCAAGGCTGATTTTAAGCGGGGAATATACGAATGGTATCTCTGCTATGGACAGAACCATAGCCAGAGCACTAGAAGCGAAAAAAATTGCCGGGATCATGAAAACTTTATTGGATTTGCTCATCCCTAATACAGATGTTCAGAAAAAGTATGAGCTGCCAGATGAAGCTATAGGGAGAGGGCTAGTAGACACCACACGAGGTGCATTGGGACATTGGCTTAAAATTAAGGATAAAAAGATTGCTTTCTACCAAATTATTACCCCTTCAACATGGGACTTCTCCACTCGTGACGATAACGGATACCTTGGAACAGCTGAAGAAGCGCTTATGGGCACTCCTATTCAGGATCCCGAAAACCCTGCTGAAATAGGGAGAATCCTTCGCTCTTTTGATCCTTGCATGTCGTGTGCGACACACGTACATAGACCCGGAAAAGAAATCAAGACCATTCAGGTGTTCTAATGAAAAATATCATTATTTTAGGAATAGGCAATAAGCTGATGATGGATGATGGTATCGGGGTGTATCTTGTTGAAGAACTAAGTAAAACAGAAACGAATCCGCAAATCAACTATGTTATTGGCGAGTCGGACATTGATTATAGCCTTTCACAGCTTGAAGGTGCCGAATTTGTCATTATACTTGATGCAGTACTTTCTGGTAGTAAACCAGGTGACCTGACCATATTTCCGCTTGACCGGGTCCACTCACATAGAATGCTGGATTTATCGCCTCATAACCTGCATTTATTTCAAGCATTATATTATCAAAGAGACAAAATGAAAGGATTTCTTATCGGCATTGAACCTTCCGAAATATCTTTCCAAATGGGTTTAAGCAGGGTGCTATCAAAGAAATGGCCCGAGATTTTATACTCAGTGAAGAAAACAATTGAGGAACTTCTATAAAAATGGCTATGTTAAAAGCTTATTGTTGTTTTTTAGCACCCTGTTGATTAAAGCGGAAAACAGGCAAGTTTAACAGAGCCATAAAAATAAAAGAAGTTTAACGATTTAGGATGAACGGACCTTGGTCATCCTTTTTTTGTTTTTTCTTTAAATAAGAATGCTTGCTATTTTTTCTGTAAACACACAATATAAATAAGGGCATAATATTCTAAAAGAATTTCTCTCCTTAAAAAATACGCTAGGAAAAGAAAGTAGGGTTTTATTTGCAGGAATTTTTAACATTAGGCATCTCAGAACAGCTCTCAAAAACATTGCTGAGCCAGGGGATCGGGAAACCGACTCCCATTCAGGAGCAAGCAATTCCGGCTGTAATGTCGGGCAAAGATCTGATTGCCCAAGCACAAACGGGAACGGGCAAAACATTTGCTTTTATTCTGCCGATTCTGGAAAAGATCGACCTGTCTGCAGCAATTATCCAAGCACTGATTGTAACGCCCACAAGGGAATTGGCTTTACAAATAACAGACGAGATTCAAAAGCTCACTGCAGACAATAATGCTATAGATGTATTGGCAGTATATGGAGGACAGGATGTTGACAAACAGCTAAAAAAGCTCAAAAAAAATATTCATATCGTTGTCGGTACTCCCGGTCGTTTGCTTGACCATATTAAAAGGGAAACCATTGATTTGTCCCGCACCGATTTTTTAGTTTTGGATGAAGCAGATCAGATGCTTCATATCGGATTTCTGAATGAAGTCGAAGATATTATAAAAGAAACATCGCCTGAAAGGCAGACCATGCTGTTTTCTGCAACCATACCTGCAGAAATTCGAAAACTTGCAAAAAAACACATGAAAGAGCCAGAGTATATTCAAATTGAAAAAACTCAAGGACCTGCCCACTCAGTAAAGCAGTTGGCCATACATACAACAGACCGCGCTAAACAGGCAACAATTATGGAGCTGGTTCAAACACACAGACCCTATTTAGCCGTCATTTTCTGCAGAACTAAACGCAGGGTAAGCAAGTTATATGAGGTACTCAAAACGAATGGTTTTCAATGTGATGAGCTGCACGGCGATTTATCCCAGGCAAAACGGGAACAAGTAATGAAACGGTTCAGGGATGCTGAAATTCAGTTATTAATAGCCACAGATGTGGCTGCCAGAGGCCTTGATGTCGAAGGAGTTACACATGTCTTCAATTATGATATTCCGCTTGATCCTGAAAGCTATGTTCACCGCATCGGAAGAACGGGGCGGGCAGGGACAAAAGGACTGGCGATTACCTTTTATTCATCTGCGGACAAGCCTCTCCTGGAGTCAATCGAAAAAGGCCTTAATATCCATATTCCTAAGCAAAATCTGGGAAATAGCCAAAAGGACCAAGAAAATAAGAAACCTGCCCGGAATTCAGATAAAAGCGGACAAGCCCTAATGCGCCAGGGTTCATCTGGAAGAGGGAAGAGAGAAAGTAGGGAAGAAACAGCCCGGAAAGATAAAGACAGCAGAGGCCCAAATAAAAAAAGCAGGCAAGGGAAAAGTAAGCGATCGGAAATATCAAGTTCCACTCTGTCAGGCCGCAGAACATCGCAGGGAAAAAAGAAGACTGCAGCAGCCAAGTCTATGAGAAGTACGTCAAAAAAACGTGGCAGGTAATCATTATTAAAGGAGGAAGTGCACCTTGTTAAAAGAACGGATTGAAAAACACTTGAAGGAACAAGGAAACAATATTTATATGGAAGAAAAAGAATTTGCTGAAAAACATCAGCTGCTAGCAGAAGCTGATGCAAATGATGTGAAAAACTCTGATAACCGCTTTGCGGATGCTTATATTGAGCGTGGTGACAAAGAAACAGAGGAAGTTCTCAGCCAGGAAACGGCAGAGTTTTTAAATCAGCCGATCGAGTACTTCCAAAAAAATAAAAATGAATTTATGTACCTGGAGTCAAATTGGTTTGACCTAATAGGCGCAGAAGCGGTGTCCTTTGAAACAGATGATGTTTTTGGAAATTATGAAGTGATGCTGGGATTGAAACTGCCAAAAAAATCAGAATCTGCCATAAAATCATTTATAAATGAAAACACCTCATCCGGTTCTGCCAAATACAGCTTAATGTTCAGCCAGCAGGATGGGCTTTGGGATTTCAATTTCTCATTAAACGACATTGAAGGCTTTAAAGAGGATTTAACCATAAATGAAGCCTACCAATTAATATACCGTTATCTCTTTCACCTTGTTTCCACTGTAGAAGAAAAACGGGCATAATTGCAAAGAAAAAGATAAAAATATTAGGTGATAATAGGATCAGCTCTTAAATTTCATGTCCAACCATGACATTTATCATGGGTTGGACATGACACCTATGTCTTCAAAGCAGGCTGGAAACCCTTTATTATTAAATTAACGTCATGATGAAGGGAATTAAAAAATGACTTCTAAACAAAAACAACTCAACTTAAAAAAACAGATGGCACCTTATGAAAAATCAGATTTAAATCGCAGTATTATGCAGTTGATCAATACTCTTGGACCATTTTTCCTGCTTTGGTTTCTTGCGTATAAGAGCTTGAGTGTGTCGTATTTCCTCACTCTGGGTATTTCCGTAATAGCGGCTGGATTTCTGATCAGGACTTTCATCATTTTCCATGATTGCTGTCACCATTCCTTCTTTAAAAATCGCTCTGCCAATAAAATTGTTGGAACTATAACCGGGATTATGACTGTTTTCCCTTATCACCAGTGGCAGCATGACCACAACGTCCACCATGCCACAAGCGGAAACCTGGACAAGCGCGGAACAGGAGATATTTGGACTTTGACAGTGAATGAATATCAGGCTGCTTCCTTTTCAACTCGTGCAGCTTACCGCATGTACCGCAATCCATTTGTCATGTTTCTAATAGGGCCGATTTATGTTTTTATGTTAAAGAATCGGTTTAACCGCAAAGGTGCGAGGAAGAATGAGCGTATAAATACTTATCTTACAAACACGGCAATCGTTGCTTTATACGCACTAATGTGCTGGGCAATCGGCTGGGAAGCTTTTCTGATGGTTCAGGGCCCAATATTTTTAATTTCAGGAGCAGCTGGAATATGGCTGTTTTATGTACAGCATACATTTGAGGATTCTTATTTTGAAGAAGACGATAAATGGGAATATGTCAAAGCAGCTGTTGAGGGAAGCTCATTTTACAAGCTTCCAAAAGTTTTGCAATGGCTGACAGGAAACATCGGGTTCCATCATATTCATCATTTAAGTCCGCGAGTGCCTAACTATAACCTGGAAGATGCGCATTATAATACGGCAGAGCTTCAAAATGTGCCAACGATCACACTTTCTACAAGCCTGCAGTCACTGCGATTCCGATTATGGGATGAGGAACTACAGAATTTCACAGGCTATCAGGCTGCTAAAAAAGCGGCACACAGCAAAAAGGAAAACAGAGCGGGTAAGACTGCATCAGTTAAGCCTTAACGTGAGAACGGGACAAGTAACCAGTCCCATACTAAAGAACAGCTCCTTTGTGGTATGATGACAAAGGAGCTGTTTATTTTTATAATAGCTTGTATATATCCTCTCCAATCAAAAAGGTGTCAAAATACTTAGCCTTAAAGAAAGCAAAAGAGGTTTTCATTTATGTTTAAGAAATTCTTTAACACTTTAAAAAGCTCAGGCATCTCTCCATATATTTGGAGTGTATTTAGCATATTGCCTTTTTATTTCATTTTCAGATCCACCTCTAAAATTGAAATTGCCGTAGGGATTATTCTGACGATCCTATTTTTCATTTCCTTGCGTTTTGCTTTTCTCTCGCGGCAATGGCCTGTCTATCTTTGGACTGGTATTTTAATAAGCATTTCCATTACGATGGCGATTCTTTTTCAGTTTGTTTATTTCGCATTCTATATCGCCTATTATAATGGCCACATAACAAACAGAATTGCTTTCTTAACTCTATATGTCATTCATTTGGTCGCTACCACGATCTCAATCAATTATAATTTTGTAACACAGGACCCCTTATTTTTGGAGCAACTGCCCTTTATTATCATTATCTGGATCAGTGTTATTTTGCTTCCGTTTAACATACACAATAGGAAGAAGCAGGAAAGACTGGAAGAGCAGCTGGAAGATGCCAATAAAAGGATCGCTGATCTCGTAAAGCAGGAGGAAAGGCAGCGAATTGCCCGCGACCTTCACGATACTCTTGGCCAAAAGCTATCTCTCATCGGCCTGAAAAGTGACCTTGCGAGAAAGCTGATCAGCAAGGATCCCGAACAGGCAAAGGAAGAACTTGTGGACGTCCAGCAAACCGCAAGAACGGCTTTGAACGAAGTAAGAAATATGGTTTCCCAGATGAGGGGCATCAGACTTAAAGATGAAATCCTTCTAGTTAAACAAATATTGAAAGCCGCATCGATTGACTTCATCGGAGAAGAAGAGATCAAATTAAACAATGTTTCATTATTTCTTGAGAATATTTTAAGCATGTGCATGAAAGAAGCTGTTACCAATGTCGTCAAACACAGTAAAGCGACCGAGTGCCGCATCAGCATCGAACAAAAATGGAATGAAGTCAGGATCACTGTAAAAGACAATGGCATCGGAATGGTTCCCTCAAAGGATATAGGCAAAGGGTCAGGACTGCTGGGATTAGGCGAGCGCCTCGATTTTGTTAACGGGAGTCTTGATATTATTTCTAATAACGGAACAACAATACTCATGAAAGTGCCAACAGTCGTAAAGCAAACAGAAAAGGAGGAGCGTCCATGATACGGATTGTCATTGCAGAAGACCAACGCATGATGCTGGGGGCTTTAGGATCCCTGCTAAGCCTTGAAGATGACATGGAGGTTGTCGGCAAGGCATCAAACGGAGAAGAGGCCATTTCACTTGTGAAAAAACTACAGCCTGATGTATGCATAATGGATATAGAAATGCCGGAAAAAAGTGGGCTGGAAGCTGCCGAAGAATTGAAGGGGATAGGCTGCAAGGTAATAATCTTAACAACCTTTGCAAGGTCTGGGTATTTTCAGCGTGCATTGAAGGCGGGGGTAAGAGGATATTTATTGAAGGATAGCCCGAGTGAGGAGCTGGCCAGTTCCATCAGAAGTGTAATGGAGGGCAAGCGCATCTATGCACCCGAGTTAATGGACGATGTTTATGGCGAAGAAAACCCTCTGACAGACCGGGAAAAAGAAGTGCTTGAGCTGATTGCGGACGGAAAAAACACAAGGGAAATCGCCGATAAGCTCAGCATTAAAACAGGGACTGTGAGAAACTATATATCTGCTATTCTAGATAAACTTGAAGTAACGAACAGAATTGAAGCCATTACTCAATCCAAGGAGAAGGGCTGGTTTAAATAAGAGTCAGAATTGTAATAAAGGACGGCAGCCTATTTGGTCTTGCCGTCCTTTTTCAATTTTTTCATCTCTTCCATAACCACAAAGGCGAGATCATCATTGCCGAACATGGAGAGGACTCCAAGCAGCGTTTGGTCAGGCACATCACCAGCTTCCTCCTTAGGGACTGTCAAATCAATTGCTTCTTGTAAAGCCTGGTTTTTTGCCTGGCCGGGATAGGCTTTTAAATAAATTTCTTCAGGATTCAAATCATGATTTATGCACCACTGGGCAAAAACAAGAATCATCATTTTTTCTTCGCCCTGATAGTTTTGAATAATTTTTTCTTCGAGCTCTTTATGATTCATCATACTTCTCCTTATGGGTTGATATATTTATTATAGTTCTAAATCCCAGCTATTTCATCTAATAGGGAATAGTAATTGTGAACAGAATTTTCAACATTTCGGATTTATTCAAAATTTATTGTTAATTCTTATTGACATTTAATCATTAGAATATCATAATATTAGAAAAACTTATAAAAACTTTAACGGATAACTGCACTACTGCCTTGAAGTAGAAAGAGCGAAAGGCAAACCTTATCATTCCTAAGAAAAAAACAGCATTAAAGTCCTTTACTAATGAAACCATTGCTGGATTTTTAAACTGTTTTGCATCCATATTGGTTGTTGCCGGGAAGCAAGCCCTTTCGTCCACGCTCGGAGGATGACTGGGCGTTTTTATTTACCCTCTTAAGAGCAGCAGGAACAGCAGGCATTAGGTTTTTAAATCATCTACAGATGGGGAGTAATCAAAATGACAGAATTTAAAATTGAAATCAATCGTACACCAGAGAAAAAACAAAAACCTCAATTTGACAGCTTAGAGTTCGGCAAAAACTTTACAGACCATATGTTTGTAATGGATTATACTGCCGGCCAAGGCTGGCATGATCCAAGAATCATTCCTTACCAGCCGCTAACCCTGGATCCAGCAGCAATGATTTTCCACTATGGCCAGAGTGTCTTCGAAGGATTAAAAGCATACCTTACAACGGATAATGAGGTTTTGCTATTCAGGCCTGAAAAAAATATGGAAAGATTAAACCGTTCCAATTCGCGGTTATGTATCCCGGCAATTGATGAAGAGCTTGCCCTTTATGCGTTAAAAGAGCTGATTGCGCTTGACCGGGAGTGGATTCCAAATGTTGAAGGAACTTCTCTTTATATCCGCCCGTTTGTTATTTCTACTGAACCTTACCTGGGAGTTGCACCTTCCAAGAGATATAAGTTTATTATTATCCTATCACCTGTTGGTGCCTACTATAAAGAAGGCATCAATCCAGTCAAGATTGCCGTACAAAGCGAATACGTGCGCGCTGTAGCCGGCGGAACTGGTACGGCAAAAACAGGCGGGAACTATGCAGCCAGCTTAAAGGCACAGGAGCTTGCGGGTTCATCAGGATACTCGCAAGTATTATGGCTTGATGGCAAAGAAAATAAGTATATTGAAGAAGTTGGCAGCATGAACATCTTCTTTAAAATAAACGGGGAAGTTGTTACCCCTGAACTTAACGGAAGTATTTTGGAAGGCATTACCCGTAATTCTGTTCTTGAATTATTAAAACATTGGAATGTTCCAGTAACAGAGCGGAGAATTTCAATTGAAGAGATCTACCAAGCCCATGCAGACGGCCAGCTGGAAGAAGCATTCGGAACGGGCACCGCTGCAGTCATTTCACCAATTGGAGAGTTTTTTTGGGAAAACAAAAAAATTGGGATCAACAATGGTGTAACAGGTACATTATCCAAGAAAATTTATGATACATTAACTGGTATTCAAAAAGGCACTGAACCGGATCCATTCGGCTGGAGCGTAAAAGTTGAGAATAAAGAAGCAGCTGCTGTTAAATAAAATAGACAAGAATTGGCTTGTTATTGTGGAGAAAACTCAATGTTACAATCTAAATAACATTTGAATTCACACGTTAAATTAAACAGTAGATTACACGCAAAAAAAGCTCAGAGTAATAAACTCTGAGCTTTTCTTTTTCAGGGAGGCTCCTTCAATTAAAGCCCCCAGTTGTTGAAGATGACATTATTCTATACCACTTGTATATTTTTCTGGTAATAGTTCCATTACATTACACTTTACTAATTTATCATTATAAGAAATGATTACATCTGTTTTTTTCCCATAATCACTAATTAACTCTCGACACATACCACAAGGAGCAACCACCCAGCATTTTTCTATATCTTCGTGTGGATGAGGATGAGCCACCGCTACAATCGTTTCAAATTCGTGGTCTCCTTCAGATATAGACTTACCAATAGCCATTGCTTCCCCACACACTGTTATTCTTCCGACATTCGCTTCTACGTGAACTGCCGAAAAAATATTACCGAATGATGTTCTAACTGCTGCACCAATGTGATGTCGTCCATACTTATAATTCTTTTCAATTACTTTTTCGGCTTCCTTAATCAATTCATAGTCTCTATCTTCTAAAGGCCTTACTTTTAAAATAATTATTCCCCTCCCTAGTAGGTCCGTTTCCCGTTCGTATAACAGAAAAAGAACATTTTGCTTCCTTTATATCTTAACATAATTTACCTATTCCTTATGTACTGAGCCTGTCATTTTTTTATATTAAGCATGAAACCACTTTTAAATGGGAATATAAAGAATGAACCAATTTGGAGAGGAGATGGAAAACATGGACAAGATCCAAGTCGGCGAGGTTTTTACGATCAGTGATGAAAGCGGACAGGAAATGGAAGTGGAAGTTCTTGCCTCTGCGGACGTAGAGGGAATTAGTTATGCTGCAGTCAGCTTTGTTGATGATCTGGAGGAAGACACGGAAGAGGATATTGACGTGTTCTTCTTAAAGCTTGATGAAGATGGAGACTTTACTCCAATTGAGAGTGAAGAGGAATTTAACAAGGTCTCTGCTGTATTTGATAACATGATTGAAGAAGAATAGAAGAGAAGGGATCATTCCTTCTCTTTTTTATATACAAAAAGGACCAGAAAAAACAGGTGAGAACATGAAAATATTATGTATTGATGGCGGAGGGATACGGGGTGTTTTTGCTGTAAGTATTTTAAAAGCCTTGGAGGACGAACTTCAGCAGCCTGCAGGCGATTTTTTCGACATGTTTGCAGGAACCAGCACCGGATCGATAATAGCATCTTCCTTAACCTTAAAAAAGGATATGGACAATGTATTAAAAGCGTATGAATTGTATGGAAAGAAGATTTTTGTTAAGCAGGCGAAAGTTGGCCTTTTTAAAAGCGTTTACAGCGATAAATACTTACGCCGTTTTATTCGGAAAGCCTTCGGGGAAACAGCCCTTTCCGAAATTCAAAAGCCCCTTTTAATTCCTGCTGTGGACGTCACACATGGAAAGCCGTTTGTCCATCGTTCCAATTATGGCCACCCGGGCAATGAAAGCTTATCCATGAAGCTTTGGGATGCTGTTCTATCCTCCTGCTCAGCACCAGTGTATTTTCCACCCAACAATATTAGTAACCGTTACTTATCCATTGATGGCGGTTTGTGGGCCAATAACCCTTCGCTAGTATGTATTACGGAAGCTATGCATTATTTTAAAAAGGATCTGGGAGATATTAAAATCCTTTCACTCGGAACCGGATTGCAGAAAATTGATTTCACCATCAACCATGATAAATATTGGGGAGTGAAGCATTGGCTTCCGTTCCAGCTGCCATCCATGAAAGTCACGCCAAAGCTGCTCGATCTTGCCCTTCATCTGTCATCGGAATCAGTTACATACCATTGCCATCACCTGTTGGCTGACAATTACTTGCGCCTTAATGAAGAGCTTGGTGAAGAAATGCCTTTTGATGATATCCGGTTTGTGGATGAGTTGGTTACTCTCGGGAAGAAGGTTTACACGGACAGAAGAGAGGAAATCAAAGAATTTTTGCTCTCCTGATTGGATCATTTGTAAATAAAGGGATACAGCTGTAAGGTAAGAGTTATTAAAACTAATAAAAGAAGGGAAATCGATCCATGCGTTTAAAAGGAAAAAAAATATTAAGTTTAGTTCATCATGACTTTGAAGATCTGGAACTATGGTATCCGATACTCAGGCTGCAGGAAGAAGGTGCAGATGTCCATTTGGCCGGAGAGCATGCAAGCGAGAAATACATTGGCAAATACGGAGTGCCAGCAACTTCCCATTATTCTTATAGTGAGGTAAAGGGGGAGGATTATGATGCCATCCTTGTACCTGGCGGCTGGGCACCGGACAAAATCCGCCGTTTTCCGGAGGTGTTGTCCCTAATTAAGCACATGGAGGAAAATAAAAAACCAATCGGGCAAATTTGCCATGCAGGCTGGGTGCTCATATCGGCAAAAGTATTAGAAGGAAAAAAGGTAACTAGCACTCCAGGGATTAAGGACGATATGGAGAATGCCGGTGCCAAGTGGTATGATGAGCCAGTTGTAGTTGACGGACACCTCGTCTCCAGCCGCCGTCCTCCAGATTTACCGGATTATTTGCGGGAACTGATTAAGGTCATTGAGAGCAAGTAAAGTTGAATTTAACAGAAAGAGCAAGGTGCTTACCATGCTCTTTCTTCTGGCTTATTTAATCCAAATTTTTTATTGAATAGTATTTTAGTTTTGTATCCGAGTCTTTAAGGACCTCTGCAATCGCTCCAGTAAGACTGTAGGACCCTTTGGCATCATGGCCGACTTCCCAGATCATCATGCCTCCAAACCCGCTGGTTAATGCAAGATTTGTTTTCTTTTGCATGGTTGATTCACCATTATAATAGTAGGTTGTTCCATTCATATTGATTTTGTCCCGCCAAGCATTTTCCGGATTGAGGTTTATAATTGCTTCATAAGATACCTGTTTGATGGAGGGATTTTCAGGCTGTGCATAAAAGGGGACACCAAGAACTAATTTTTCTTTAGAAATATTGTGTGTATCAAAAAGATTTGCCCAATAATTTACGATATTCTCTGTAAAAGGATATGGAGACAAATTAGCTGCATTATAGCCACCATCCCACTGTCCGTCATAAGCCATGATATTGACATAATCGACCTCCCGAAACATGGAAGGCTTATAAATTATATTTCCTGCCTCTGTTCCTGTAACACTGTGAATCTTCGAATGGACCGCTACAGAAAGCTCTTTATCCTTTGCATGAAGCTTTTGACTAAGATCATGGATAAAAACTTCGAGGAACTCTGCTTCTTTCTGTGAACGAGGATGTTCAAAATCAATATCTATACCATCAAGTTTTTCCCTGTCTGTTAAGCTAACAAGTTCATTCACCAGCTTGTTTCTTGAAGCTGGCCTTGCTATCGCTAATTTAAAGTATTCATACGATTCTCCGCCTTTTATATGGAACCATCCGCCCACTGCCAGAATCGCTTTTGTATCATGCTTGTGTGCGTTCGAAACTATACGCCGAAGATTATTTAATGCCGTATCGCCGTTAAAAGAAAGGCTGCCATTCTTTTCGGGGTGGGCAAATGAAAAAATAACATGCGTCAGACTTGAATAATCAACTGCATCGGGATCACGATAATCCTGTACATAACCAATCAACACCTTTGGAGATGCATCGGGTAACTCAGGAGCACTTTTTTGAACTGGATTTTTACCAGATTGAGCTGCTGTTTTTGCAAGTTTAATAGAATCAGGCTGCTCACTATTCTTTGTAAAAATCGTTCCCGCCGCAAAACCGCCTGCAAAAATGATCGCAATCATCATAAGGATCTGATATATATTCTTCATTAATAGTTAAACCTCCGTTTTTCATCCCATAAAAGTGTAACAAAAAAGGAGTGAATAAGGGGGTGGTAATATCAGGCTTATATTCCATCAGTGCGCATAAAACTAAACTATTTTCCTCCTCAAAAATGCGGGACCAGTCTCTCTCCTGTGAATTAAAATACCTCCAACCTATGATGTTCATCACATATCAATCTTTCTTCGTATGTTACATTGCTAATGAGAAGTATTATCAAACTCAATAATTCAAGTTTGGTATACAGGAGGTAATGGAAATTGAGCGAGATTATTAATAACCGTGAACATCAAATAAACCTAAACAATCCTATTCAAGATGCTCCAAGAGAACGCCCGCTGTATAAACCGGAAGACCAGCCTGGGCACCCTATCCACACGTTTATTCGTGAAAACAGGGAGGTTGATAAACATCTCCGGGAAAAACTAAAGGTAAGTTTGGAAGCTTTTATAAAAGATGATAACGAAGAAAATGTGTATAAACTTTTGGAAGACTGCACACTTTTGCTGGATCTTGATAAACATTACAGCCGCAAAGAGAATTTACTTTTCCCATACTTGGAGAAGTATGGAATATACGGTCCCACAAACAATATGTGGAGAATTGACGATTTTATCAGGGATGGCATTAAAGAAGCTAAACAGCTGCTGTCAAATTACAATGGGGACAAGCAGAAGGTGATTCAAGAAGCGCAATTTATCTTTAATGAGGTAAGTGCCATGATTTACCGGGAGGAACACATCCTTTTTCCGATGGCATTAAAAAACCTGACAGAGGATGAGTGGATCAAAATTGCGCATGAAAGCGACGAGATTGGCTTCTGCCTGACAGGCCCTGAAGCCGAGTGGAAGCCAGAACGCAAAGCGATTGGGGATAAAGCCATTTCAGAAGGCTATATCAAGATGGAAACCGGCATATTATCGTTAAAGCAGCTAGAGCTTCTCTTGAATCACCTTCCAGTTGATATAACCTTTATTGACCATGATGATGTAGTCCGCTATTTCTCCCATGGAAGGGAAAGGATTTTCGCCAGGACAAAGGCCGTTATCGGGCGCACTGTGCAAAATTGCCATCCGCCGCGGAGCGTGCATGTTGTCGAGGAATTGCTGGAAGATTTCAAGGCAGGCCGTAAGGATTCTGAGGACTTTTGGATTAAGTTCAGAGACAAGTACGTTTATATCCGGTATTTTGCTGTAAGAGACGAAAACGGCTCCTATGTAGGCACCCTGGAATTCACACAAAATATCAGTCCTATCCAGGAAATTGAAGGGGAAAAAAGAATACTTTCGTAAGCGAACCAAAAAGCTAAAGAGCAGAATCGCTCTTTAGCTTTTTTTTATTTTTGAAGGGTTGTTGATTTTATAGGGAACAGGCTGTTCTATAATGAATTCCTCTTCACAATCTTTCCCTTTTGGCAGTTTCTTTTTGACGATTTTTCCATCAAATTCGAGTGCTTCACCAGGCTCCAATTCAAACTTCTTCAAGGTTTTTGAATGAGAGCACCAGGCAAGGCCTACTTCAACAGGATCGTCCTGTTGAATGACGACATTCTCGAGAACGACGACTTCATCATTTTCTTCATTAAAATGGTTCCAGCTTAAAGCAAATTGTTTAACTTTAGCGGTAAAATGCACTTTTTCTGCAGGAAGCTCCAACGCTGGCTGCTTTTCTTTCTTTGCTTTTTTGGCAGCAGGTTTTTTCTTTGTTTGGTTTTCCTCTGATTTCTTTAGAGCATCCGCGGGTTTATCGTTATCATCCTTTAAAGCTTTCTTCTCAGATTGAACTGAAGCTGGTCCGCCAAAGTCGGCAATGATGGCTTTTCCAAAGCTCGGAGCCTGCATTTCTTTCAGATAAGCAGGGTGTATGCAGCTTAGATTTCCGTCCTGAAATTCAATAACAATGGTATGATAATCTCCAGATTCCCCGTAAGCCTGAAAACCCTTAATCGTAACGAGGCGCTGATGTGTTTTTTCCTTATACCAGAATTCCTTTTTTACTTCCTTTGTGGTTGATAATCCCCATTCCCTGACTTTCTCTTCATAGTGGGCATCGTTTTCAAAGGTTTCATATTCACCCTTAGGAGGAAAATACGCAGTATTGTTTGCATCTTCTATTTGAGGCAGAGTAATTGCCAAGCCGTCCACATCCTTTCATGAATATTTTAATGGTCAAGTAAGATAAAATCAAAAAAGATGAAGGGTTTTGCAGATAACTTTTGAATATAGTTAATAATAGAATTAAAGCTATTCTATAAAGGAGTTTAAAAGATGAATACATACAAAAATAGAAATGAAGTATCTGAAAAAGAAAAATGGAATCTAAATGATATTTATCCCAGTTTAGAAAAATGGGAGAAAGACTACCAGCACATTGAAAAAATAGCTGAAAAGCTGAAGGAATATGATGGCCATATTACAGATGGATCTTCTCTGTATCAATATCTTGAACAAAAAGAAAAACTTTCTTACTTATTTAATAAGCTTTATGCTTATGCCATGCTGAAAACAGATGAAGATACGAGGGTGACTGAATCACAATCTTATGTGGACAGAGCGAAGCAGTTAAGTGTAAAAATCAGTTCATCCACATCTTTTTTTATGCCCTATCTTTTAAGCTTGGCGGAGGATACATTAAAGGGCTATATTGCAGAAGAAAAGGGCTTGAAATACTTCGAGGAAGACCTGCTTGAATCCTTTCGCTACAAACCTCATGTCCTCAATAAAGATAAAGAAGAGGTTTTATCACAGTTGGGAGAGGCACTTTCCGCACCAAGCCACACGTTTGGAATGATAAATAACGCGGATATGAAGTTTGGGGAAGTAACTGGAGAAGATGGGGATAAGGTAGAGCTAACCCGTGGTATGTATGCAAAAATTATGGAGGACGAAGACCGTTCAAAACGGAAAGAAGCATATAAGGCCTACTACCAGCCATATATCCAGCTGAAAAACTCCATTGCGTCTACTCTATCGGCAGCCATCAAAAATAATGTAACAATGGCTAAAATCCGAAACTATCCATCCGCTCTTGAAAAGGGGTTGTTTGGAGATAAGGTGCCAAAAGAGGTTTATGATAACCTGATTGAAACGACAAAAAACAATATAGGGCCAATGCATCAATATACCAGGATCCGAAAGGAAAAGCTTGGCCTTGAGGAATTGCGCCAATATGACATGAATGTGCCATTAGTAAAAGGTGTAAAGCCCGTTATCACTTATGAGGAAGCCTATGACACCATGTGCAAAGCTTTATCTCCTTTGGGGGAAGATTATGTCAGCATCCTGAAGGAATTTAATACAGGACGCTACATTGATGTACGCGAAACGCCAGGCAAGCGCTCAGGTGCCTATAATTTAGGCATATATGGCGTCCACCCATATATTTTGCTGAACCACCGTGATGACCTTGACAGCCTGTTTACGCTTGCGCATGAATGCGGCCATGGCGTACACAGCAAACTAAGCTCACAGCATCAGCCGCAAATTACCGCCCGCTATAGTATCTTTGTCGCTGAAGTGGCATCAACCGTAAATGAAGTATTGCTAATTAACTATTTATTAAACAAAGAAAAAGACGAAGAAGTCCGAAAACATCTTCTTAACCATTTTATTGATCAATTTAAAGGAACCTTTTTTACTCAAGTCATGTTTGCCGAGTTTGAGATGAAAACACATGAAATGGCGGAAAAAGGACAGCCGCTTAATGCCGAAGTCTTTAATCAAATCTATGAGGGTTTATTCCGTGAATACAATGGCAATGAAATCGTTTTTGATGAAGAGGTCAAATACGGCTGGTCGAGAATCCCCCATTTTTACCGCCCCTTTTACGTTTACAAATATGCAACAGGTTTTGCTTCAGCCATTCATCTGGCGACAAAAATTCTCGAAGGAGACAAACAAACCCTTGATACCTATCTTGAGTTTCTGAAAAGCGGCAGCTCCGATTATCCGCTGGAACTGCTGAAGAAAACAGGTGTTGATTTGACCACGCCGAAGCCAATTGAAAACTCACTCAAGAAATTCCGTGAGCTAATAGAGGAATTCGGAGAGCTATAAGTATTTAAAAAAGCCTGCTTCCTGGTCTTGTCCCTGTCAAGTAGACAACATAAAAAAGCTAAGCTGCGAGCGCGTGTCGATATTCAATCGGCGCGCGTTTCTTTAGTTTCTTTTGTTTTCGTTTGTAATTGTAATGGTAGAAGTAATCCTCAAGCGTTTGCACTAGCTCTTCTTCTGATTTACACTTGTCTATATACAACTTCTCTGTTTTAAGGTGTGAGAAGAACGATTCCACACAGGCATTATCCAGGCAGTTTCCTTTTCGAGAGTGGCTGCCCCTGATGCCATAAGCCTCTAATCGGTTGTTGTATAGCTTTAACGTATATTGGAAGCCCTGATCCGAATGGAGAACGGCTCCAGCTACGTCTTTTTTCTTTGTCCAATTATCTACTGTATTTAACACAAGTTCGAGATCGTTTCTCTTGGATAGCTCCCAGCTTACTATCTCATTATTGAAAAGGTCCTGGATGACCGATAAATAATAAAATTCATCTCCAACAGATATATAGGTTATATCCGTTACCATCTTTTGATTAGGGCCAGCTGCCTTGAAATTCCTCTTCAGGCGATTGGGGAAGATGACCGAAGGGCTCTGGCCATGTCGCTTTCTCTTCTTCCTGATGACGGATTGTATGTCCATTTCCGTCATAAGCTTATAGACCTTTTTATGGTTAATAAGATACCCATTTTCATTTAGTTCATCTGTAATGCGCGGCCGGCCAAATTCGGGATGCATGAAATGAATGCCCATAATGTGCTCGCGGATGTCTTGTTCCTTCGCAGTCTTCTCTATCCTTTGCGATTGAGTTTTCCTCCATTTATAATAGCTTGCAGGCTTGATGTAGGTGATCTCCAGCAGCCAGGAGACAGGATAGTCACCCCTTAATTCATCAATCAGTTCATACTTCATTCTTCTGGGAATGTCTTCTCCTCCTTTACCAGATTTGGATACTGCTTTTTTAAATATTCAACCTGTGCTCTTAAATAATCTCTTTCCTCTTCAACCGACTTGAATATAGTCCTGGGTCTGCCTTTTAAAGGATTGGAGACACCACCTTTTCTTTCATCAAAAGGTACCCCGTCTTTCCATTTCCTCACCCACACTTTGAGCTGGCTGCAATGACGGATCCCCAACTCTTTGGCGAGAACTTTGTAACTCTTGGATCCATTTAAGTATTTCATGACAGCATTACGTTTGAACTCCTCTGAATAACTATTAAAGGTTTGGCCTTTCTTTGCCATAGAAAAATCCCCTCCAAGTAGAACTCTTTCCACCATGGTAACATGAAGGTTTTTTTGAATGTCTACTTAAAGGGGACAATATCATCCAGAATGATGGGAAGCAGGCTTTTTTTCTATCAGACAATTCAGATGCAGACATACAAATGATGGACAGATTGAAATATTCCTGCAATAATTGATGCAGACTTTTAAATGAATACTTATATAGCGAATTATTTAAGATAAAGGATGAAATCCATGAAAGTACTTCTAGCAAGCCCCAACTTTCACCAGGCAAGAGGCAATACCGTTACCGTCCAGCGTATATCTGACGGACTGAAAAAGCTTGGCATTGAAACTGAAATTATTAACGTGAAAGAGGGCAGAAAGCCTTCAAAGATGCCCCAAGCTGATATTGTTCATGGTTTTCATGCTTACCGCTTTGGCCAATTTATTGACAAGCTTGATACAAAGCCGGAATCCTATTTGGTTACAATGACAGGCACTGATTTAAATGTGGATCTTTTTGATAAAATGAAAAGATCTGATGTCATTCGGACATTATCAGAGGCAAAAGCCATTCACGTGTTTGATAAAGAAGCAAAGCAGATACTGAGCAGCGAAATTTACGGTATTCAGACAAAGATCACCGTGATTCCCCAAGGCACTGTAGAGTTCCCTGAAACTGCACCGGCTTTCAAAAAGGAGCAGGGTACCTTTTTATTTGTTCTTCCGGCAGGAATCCGCAAGGTGAAAAATATCCCTTTCGCCATCGAGCAGCTAAAACACATTTATAAAAACCATAAAAATATCCGTCTATGGCTGGCGGGCCCTATCATTGAAGAAGATGAGGGACATATGGTTAAGGAATTGGCAGAAAAGCATAAAGAATGGGTTCGATATCTTGGACAGATTCCACATGAATTCATGGGAGAAGTATACAAACAGGCAGACGCGGTTTTAAATACATCCCATTCTGAGGGTCAGCCTGCTGCCATTTTGGAAGCCATGCAATACAGCCTGCCTGTCCTGGCATTTAATAATTTAGGGAATAGAAATATCATTACACATAGGAATTCCGGTTTAATCTATACTAATCCGGTCGAATTTCTTGATTATGCGGAGAAACTAGTCAATAATAACGAAATGAGGATAAAAATAGGGCGTGCTGCCAAATTCTATGTAGAGTGCAATCATTCTTCTGAATGCGAAGCAAAAACATTGCAGAAGATCTATGAGAGTATTTTAGTTAAGAGCTGCACCAGTCCTTCTTCTTCAATTGATAAATAAAAAAAGGAGAGAGAAACATGTCTAAAGAAGAAATTATTAAACTTACTTCTTTATCTACCAAAGGCGGCTGAGGATGCAAAATTGGTCCTGAAGACCTGGCGCAGGTTCTGCGCCACTTGCCAAAGTCTGTACCTGATCCCAACCTGCTTGTAGGGCTGGATACTTCAGATGACGCAGGCGTATATAAAATTAATAATGAAACTGCACTTGTGCAGACATTAGATTTCTTTACTCCTATCGTTGATGACCCGTATATGTTTGGGCAAATTGCTGCCGCCAATTCCTTGAGCGATATATACGCAATGGGCGGTAAGCCAATAACAGTTATGAATATTGTGGGCTTCCCGATTAATAAATTGGATAAGAGCATTTTGGCCGACATATTGGCAGGAGCATCAGATAAAGTGAGAGAATCAGGTGCTGTTTTAGTTGGAGGCCACTCGATTGATGACCAGGAGCCAAAATTTGGCTTATCTGTTACAGGAACAGTCCATCCTGAGCGGGTAAGAACGAATGCCGCGGCAAAACCGGGTGACAGCCTAATTTTAACTAAGCCAATCGGCGTCGGTATTTTAACACAAGCTATTAAAAAAGACATGCTAGATCAGGAAGGCATTGACCGAGTCATGAAGGTAATGGCAGCTCTAAATAAAGAGGCTGCTGAAGCCATGGATAATTTCAATGTCAATGCCTGCACAGATGTTACAGGTTTTGGTTTGCTGGGCCATGCTATGGAGATAGCAGAAGGCAGCGGCACAGGCATTACAATCGACAGCAAATCTGTACCTGTTCTGCCAAAGACACGCGAGCTTGCCGAGCAGAATATCATCCCTGGAGGTTCTAAAAAGAACCATAAATGGCTGACCGAACGAATTCAATATGAGAATGTTGACGAAGTGGATCAATGGATCCTTTGCGATGCCATTACATCCGGAGGCCTGCTGATCTCTGTTCCTGAAGAAGAAGCTGAAGCGCTTCTAGGCGTGCTTCATGAAAATGGAGTACAGTCAGCAGCCATCATTGGGAAAGTAACAGACAAACAGCCTGGACGGATTACTGTTATTGGATAAAAAGGACTCGCAAAGGGTCCTTTTTATCGTGAATTTTCATCGTCTAGGTACAAAAATTTTTAGATCTAAAATAAGGAAGTGGAAAACATGAAAAAAATACTTTTGTTTTTGACTATTATTTCATTGATGCTTATAACCGCCTGCGGTGGAGATGAATCAGAGGGTAATAAAAAAGAAGAAACAGGTGAAGCTTTTACGATTGGTGTCATTCCTGTTCAAACTGAAGGATCCATGGAAGGCGCAATGGAAAAATTACAGTCCACACTATCGGAAAAACTTGATCGCGAGGTAGCGGTTGAGGTGTATCCGGACTATAACGGGGTTGTAGAAGCCATGAACTACGATAAGATTGACATGGCTTACTTTGGGCCGTTAACTTACGTTGTTGCCCATGAAAAAAGCGGCGCAAAAGCCATCATTACACAGCTGATTGATGGAGAACCATTTTATTACTCCTATATCATTACCCACAAAGACAATCCTTGGAATTCACTTGATGAATTGCTCGAAAAGAGCAGTGAAATCGACTTTGCTTTTGGTGACATTAACTCTACCTCCGGATCTTTAATTCCTTCGATTGAACTGAAGGACCGAGAAGTTTATGAATCCGAAGATACACATAGCTTTAGCTCTGTCAGATTTACAGGCTCCCATGATGCGACGGCATTGGCTGTCCAAAATAAACAAGTCGATGCTGGTGCCATTGACAGTGCCATCTACAACCAATTAGTTGATTCTGGAAAAGTAGATGGCGACCAAATAAAAACCATTTGGGAATCAGAGAAGCTGTTCCAATATCCTTGGGCTGTCCATAAGGATACGGACGAGAAAACGATCACCGCTCTTAAAGAGGCTTTTCTAGCTATTGAAGATCCAGAAATCCTTGATGCATTCGGGGCAAGCGGTTTTACAGAAGCCAGCAACGAAGATTACGAAAGCATCCGCCAGGCAGCCCTTAAAGAGGGAATCATTAAAGAATAGGGCTGATTAGATTGTGGTTTAAAAGACGCAGCATTATCACACATGCTCTATTGGCTTTATTTGTTTTTTTAAGTATGAAGCTGACAGAGTTTGATTTATCCAAATTCAGAGACTTCCGAAACATGATTGACTTCCTGTCCCATTGGTTCCCGATGGATTTCTCTCTTCTTCCGAAGATTTTGGAGGACAGTATGGAAACACTGGCCATGGCCTTTCTGGGAAGTTTTTTCGGCCTTCTTATCGGTTTGCCTCTAAGCTTTATGGCTGCCAAAAACACAGCCGGTGCACCGTTTGTTTATCATTTAACCCGTGTTGGTCTTAGCTTTGTACGATCCATACCTGAGATTGTATTTGGCTTGATTTTATTAACCGCACTTGGTCTGGGGCCTTTCCCGGCTGTATTGGCTATCATGTTTCACAATATTGGTGTATTGGGAAAATTAATCTCGGAACTTATAGAAGCATCCGATCCGGGGCCGCAGGAGGCCATGAAAGCAGTAGGCGCCAAGAATTGGTTTGCTTCCCTGTTCAGTATATTGCCGCAAATCTGGCCCAATGTTTTATCCAACTATTTCTACCGATTTGAGGTTGCCATTAGGACTTCGCTTGTACTTGGTTTTATTGGAGGGGGAGGAATTGGCCAAAGACTATTTAATGATTTTAAAACCTTCCAATATACAGCCGTATCGCTTGATGTGCTTGTTATTATGATCATCGTCATTCTCGTAGACTTTTTCGGAAGCTATGTAAGGAATAGAGTAATTTAAATGGAGGCCAGCAAGATGCTTGAGATACACAATGTAACAGTCCGCTATCCAGGTATGAAGGATAAAGCGCTGAATTCTATTAACCTCACTTTCCATAATGGGGATTTCATATGTGTTCTGGGTAAAAGCGGTGCAGGAAAGTCAACATTAATCCGCTGTCTTAACGGATTACAGAAACCAACATCAGGTGAGATTGTCTGGGACGGTCTTCCTTTGTCCGCTCTTAATGAAGAACAGCTCCGAAAGATCCGCAGGGAAATGGGAATGATTTTTCAGCATTTTAACCTTGTTCCAAGATTGACTGTTTTCCAAAATGTGCTGACAGGCATGTTCGGCTACAGAAGCACCTTTAAAAACCTGTTTGGCTGGTTTACGGATGAAGAGAAATACCAAGCTGGACAAGTGATTCAGGAGGTTGGCTTGACTCCTTTTACCGATCGGAGAGTCGAGCATTTAAGCGGCGGGCAGAAGCAAAGAGTCGGCATTGCCAGGGCATTGCTGCAGCAGCCTCGGGTTCTGCTGGGAGACGAGCCGGTTGCCAGCCTCGATCCAGGCACTTCAGACCGGATCTTTAGTTTATTAAAAGATATGCACCATCGGCATAAATTGCAGACAATCATCAATGTCCATGATGTTCAATTGGCAAAACGTTATGCCACCCGCATTATTGCTTTGAAAGAAGGCGAAGTCATCTTTGATGGCAACCCTGAACAATTTACTGATGACATGTATGTCCATACGTATGATGCTTATAGTGAAAGGCCCTATACACTTACTACCTAGACAGAGGAGGAAATTTGATGGCAAACTGTCCATGAGTGGTCGATAGCTCGAACGTCGTGTACGATTCGAATGATCCTAATGTTATGGTATATAATAAACGGGCAGCTTCTAAGAAAACGGTAGTATTAACCTTTGACGATGGACCTGGCAGAGTTCTGCCGGAAATCCTCGATATCCTGAAAGAAGAAAAAGTTCCGGCTGCCTTCTTCTGGCAGGCGAGGCTTTTATATCCCAAACGCCCATGGAAGAGAGTTATGGATGAAGGACATATGATTGGTACACATTCTTCTAAACATAACAACCTGGTAAATTTGCCATTACCCGAACAGCATCAAGATTTGCAGTACAGCAAATCAAAGATCGAATCCATTACCGGCCAGAAAGTGAAGTACTTTCGTCCACCATTCGGGCAATACAACAACGATACGATCTCTGCAGCAAAAGAGCTGGGATTAAAAACCGTTATATGGAGAATCTCTTCAATGGATTGGGAGCTAAGGGAGAGGCCTGAACGGATTATCACCAATGTGATTGATAATCTTGAAGACGGAGCCATCATACTTCTGCATGAACTGTCTCAGACTGTTGAAGCACTTCCGGATTTAATTGATGAAATACGAAAGAAGGGCTATGAGTTTACCCTTCTAAACTGAACCTATAGCCTATTGCTATAGGTTTTTTCATTAATAATGCATTATCTCCATTATTGACAGCAGAAAAATAATATGATATTAAAATTATTGGATTAGCACTCCAGAAAGCAGAGTGCTAAATTGCAAAAATTAAATATTTTATTTCTTAAAGGAGAGGTTGATATGGAAAAGAAACAGTTTCAAGCAGAATCCAAGAGATTATTGGAAATGATGGTTAACTCCATTTATTCTCAGAGAGAGGTATTCTTAAGGGAGCTGATTTCCAACAGCAGCGATGCCATCGATAAAATTTACTACAAAGCGCTGACAGATGAGTCTTTAACCTTCGACAAAGATAGCTATTACATAAAGGTAATTCCAAATAAACAAAACAGGACTTTAACAATTAGAGATACCGGAATTGGTATGACAAAAGAAGAGCTGGAAAATAATCTTGGCATTATTGCAAAGAGCGGTTCATTGTCGTTCAAAAAAGAAAATGAAATCAAAGATGGACATGATATTATCGGCCAATTCGGTGTAGGTTTCTACTCCGCTTTCATGGTGGCCGATGTTGTAACGGTGATCAGTAAAGCACTTGGCAGCAAAGAAGCCTATAAGTGGGAATCTGAGGGTGCAGACGGTTACACTATCACACCATATGAGAAAGATACAGTGGGCACCGAAATTATCCTTAAGATCAAAGACAATACGGAAGAAGAAAACTATGATGAGTATTTAGAGGAATACCGCTTAAAAACCATCATCAAAAAGTACTCTGACTTCATCCGCTATCCAATTAAAATGGATAGTAAGACCAGAAAGCCAAAAGAAGGCAAAGAGGACGAATTTAAAGAGGTTTCAGAAGAACAAACGATTAATAGTATGGTTCCGATTTGGAGAAAAAATAAAAACGAGCTTACGGACGAAGATTACGAGAAGTTTTACAAGGAGAAGCATTATGGTTTCGATAAGCCTCTAAAGCATATCCATATCAGTGTTGACGGCAGCATCCGCTATAATGCGATTCTGTTTATTCCTGAAAACATTCCCTTCGATTACTATTCAAAGGAATATGAAAAAGGGCTCGAATTATATTCTAATGGCGTTTTAATCATGAATAAGTGTGCTGATTTGCTGCCGGATTACTTCAGCTTTGTGAAAGGCATGGTGGATTCGGAGGATCTATCTCTTAACATTTCTAGGGAAATGCTGCAGCATGACCGCCAGCTGAAGCTGATTGCCAAAAATATCAGCAAAAAGATCAAAAACGAGCTTCAAAGCCTGATGAAAAACGAGCGGGAACAGTATGAACAATTTTACAATTCATTTGGCAGACAGTTAAAGTATGGGGTGTACAGCGATTTCGGGACCAATAAAGAAACACTTCAGGAATTACTAATGTTCTACTCTTCAAAAGAAAAGAGCATGGTAACACTTGACGAATATGTTTCTCGAATGAAAGAAGATCAGAAATATATTTATTACGCTTCTGGAGAGTCGTACGAGAGAATCGAAAAACTTCCACAAACAGAGCTGGTTGCAGATAAAGGCTATGAAATCCTGTATTTTACAGAGGACATTGATGAGTTTGCCATTAAGATGCTTATGTCCTATAAAGAGAAGGAATTTAAGTCTGTCTCAAGCGGCGACCTTGGCATTGAGGAGGAAGATGTAAAACAATCTGAAGCTGAAGAAAAAGAATACAAAGAGCTTTTTGACAGTATGAAGGAGATTTTAGCAGGAAAAGTTTCGGATGTCAGGATTTCAAAAAGGCTGAAAAGCCATCCGGTCTGCTTATCTGCTGATGGGGAAGTAACCATTGAAATGGAAAAAGTCCTCAGCTCTATGCCTGACAATCAAAATGTTAAAGCAAATAAGGTACTGGAAATCAATCCAAACCACGAAGTCTTCCAGTCATTAAAACAGGCATTTGCGAAAGATAAAGAAAAGCTTAGCCTATATACAAACCTTCTTTATAATCAGGCTCTGTTAATTGAAGGCCTGCCAATCAGCGATCCCGTAGAGTTTACAAATGATATTTGCAAAGTTATGGTTTAAACCACATGAAAACAGCCCGGTCTGACGGGCTGTTTTTTTCTACTAGTGGCGGAAAATGCATTGATAATCAAATTCAGGTTGAGTTTGATCCTTTAAATACAAAAAATCCCAAGAGAAATTTAATCTCATACGGTTACATTAATAAATGTACAGTTAGATGAAGAATAATTCACATTTATTTATACACAATAACCATAAAAGGGGGAGAAATATGCAGCACAGTAAGGCATTAGCTATTAAATTCATAGCCAGTCTTGTTCTTCTTTATGTCATTCTTGGCCTTATTTATGGAATGAGTTTTGGAAATGTTTTTATCATAACCGCCATATTAGGAATCACCTCCTATATATTAGGCGATATGCTCATTTTGCCGAGGAGCAGCAACACTGTTGCCACAGCGGCCGACTTTGGATTGGCATTTGTGCTAATTTGGTTTTTAAGTTCGATTTTAACACTTGGAGATAACCTCTTTATTATGTCTTTGGTTGCAGCTGCGGGAGTTGCCTTTTTTGAGTACTTTTTCCATAGTTATTTAGTTAAAAATATGACAGAGGCCAGTACGGAACGATTAACCATCAATCAGGGAAACCTGCCTTATAACACGGAAGCTTCTGAAGATTTGACACCAGTTAGGCCGGACGTTAGAAGCGATGATAAGGAGTAAGGCAAAGAGTTAGGTACTCGACTCCCTAAATTGTCAGGGAGTCTGGGAATACATTCTGAGAGCTTTTGGGAAGGGGATTAGTATGTCTGTTTTCGTATATCAAACCTTTGAAGTAAAACAGGATAAATTCGTAGAAGCATTAAAGAACCTGAGAATGATTCAAAGCTATAGAAATGAAAACTATGAACATAAGATAGAACTTTTGTCTCCTATATCAGGAGCTGACCATACTTATGCTTTTTTATGTACTTATGAGGGCCTAGCAGAAATGGAGCTACAAAATAAAAAGATGTTTGAAGATGAAGAATATAAAAAGCTTATAGAGGAGTTCTTCCTTGAGGATATTGTCCAGGGCAGCATGAATACCCAGCTGTTCCGGTCGGTGACTGGGTTAAAAAGCGACAGCGCAGAGAAAAATAAATAGACGCTTTGGAACAAGTCCTTTGCAGATTCGAAACGGAGCCGATCACCATAAGGAATCGGCTTATTTATTTGGATGGAAGTGACGTAATACTCTTACTTAAACGGACAGAAGGTCGGATAGAAGAGAACCTGTTCGAAAAAGGAGGTACATCATGGATTTTTTTCTTCCCAGCGGCAATTCTTCAAAAGATAGTGAATCCGGTGATTTAAAATGGTTTCAATTATCATTAATTGGTGTCGGATGTACAATCGGTACTGGTTTTTTTCTTGGTTCAGCAATTGGCATCAAAATCACCGGACCCTCCATTGTCTTTTCATTTATTTTAGCGGCAATCGGAACTTACATTGTCTATAACCTGTTGGCTAAGATGACAGCTGAAGACCCTCAAGAGGGATCGTTTTGCTACTATGCCAACAAAGCATATGGAAAGTGGGCCGGTTTTAGCTGCGGATGGAATTATTGGAGTTCAAACATTTTAATCATGGGAAGCCAATTAACCGCTCTGTCCATTTTAACAAGGTTCTGGTTTCCGAATGTTCCCCTATGGATTTTTGCTGCTGGTTACGCAATACTATCCATTATTGTTGTGTTAACAGGCAACAAGGGCTTTGACAAGGTTGAGGACCTTTTTGCCGTTATTAAAACAGCCGCCATTATCATGTTTATTATTTTGGCAATAGCCGCTCTGGCAGGAATTATTGATGGGGATGCCAAGCATCCTGGTTTTCCAGGTTCAGCAGGAGAATTTTTTCCTGAAGGGTGGAAAGGCTTTTGGTCTTCGTTAATTTATGCCTTTTATGCTTATGGGGGAATCGAAGTAATCGGACTAATGGCAACAAGGCTAAAGCAGAAAGAGGATGCCCCAAAAGCCGGTATAATTATGCTGATCGTACTTGGAATCATCTATGTTATTTCACTTGGTTTGGCCGTCTATATGGCCTCACATGGAGCATTTAACGAAAAGGAGAGTCCATTTGTCACGGCCATGGATAAATATAATCTGGACTTTTTTCCGCACGTATTTAATGCGGCAATCATTATTGCCGGCTTTTCTACTATGACGGCGTCCCTGTTCGGTGTAACGGCTTTGCTTGTTACACTGGCCAATGATGGCGATGCCCCTGCAGTTTTCTCAAAGAAAATTAAGAAGTGGAAGGACCTGCCTCTGCCTTCTCTGGGCTTGGCAACTGCAGGGTTAATTGCTTCGATCGTCACAGCTTTGCTGCTGCCCGGGAAGATTTACGAGTATATCACAACCGCAGCAGGAATATTAATCTTATTTAACTGGTCTTTCATTATCATCTCTGCGCTTCGTATTCTGGAGATTAAGGTTTTCGGGAAACTGATGGCCTTCCTTGGATTGATACTGATCCTGGCTGCCGTTAGTGGGACATTGCTTGAAAAATCGATCAGGCTTGGTTTCTTCGTCAGTTTAATTTTTGTGGCTATAATAGCCATCGTAGCAGTAATTATGCAGAAGAAGGTTTGGAAAAATGCCGATACGGGTTAAAAAAGACAAAAAACAAAGCACCAGAGCTTCATCTGGTGTTTTGCTTTGCCTTTCATTAAGTATTTAAATTGATTTTCTAAATCTCAATCTGCAGCTTTCCAAAGAGGACTAAACGAAAGCGAAGTGGGGAGGAGGGGGCTTGCATAAGCCAATACACATTCACCGGGGATGAAAATTAGATTATGAATAAGAAGTTGGCACTTTACTTTAAATATGGAGATAGCTTCTGTATGATGCCATAAAGCTTCACAGCATTTTTTTCGTACATCTGCTGCGCTTTTTTAGAATCAGTCTGTAATGAAAAGACTTCCATGTCTGCGGCACACTTTTTTATCATTGCTAATAGCAGCGGACGCTGCTGAGGAGCAGGCACATTGATGGTATCATCATATACATCTACAGTTAATTCTCCATATGAATCAATTTGGCCTAAGAATATATTATCAAGCGTTAGGCCAAGTTTTTCTATCTCCATATTCAGCCACTTTCTTGTTTTTCCAGACTCAGCTAGTGGATCATTGAGTATCACCCCATCCATAATAACTGTTTGCGGCTCTTTTTCCTGTGCAACATTCATTTGAAGATCTTTTGGCGTAAGAGGCTGGTTCTCCTTTTTAAGCATAATGCTTAAATCCCCACGGGGCTCCAACACTGCAAATTCCACATCCGTTGCTTTAAATACATTTTGCTGGCGCAGCAAAGAAGATAAATCATCAATTGAATATCTTTCTTTTTTTAGATTGTCTTCTAATATTTTTCCGTCTTTTATAAAGACCGTTCCTTTTCCTTCAAAGAAGTCTCGGAAGCTTTTGCTTTTTAGGGAAAGAATATCCGCAAATAAGGTAACAAGGCCAAAGATCATGATGGAGAGAATCCCGCTGGCCCAGTGGTTATCAAGACCCATAATGATTTCACCGGCAATACTTCCGATTGTTATCCCTGAAACGTATTCAAAAAATGAGAGCTCAGATATTTGTTTTTTTCCGATGAGTTTTGTTATGACAAACAAAACTCCAACAAACAGTATGGACCGGGCACCAATCAGCAACCATTCAGGCATAGTTTCATCTCCATAATTTAATTTGGTTTATATTGAGGTTCTTCAAATTCTATAACCTTTTTCCGATTCTCAAGATCTTCTTTTATCTCAGCAATTTCCATCATCGACTCATGGAAGAGACGTTTAGCTTCTTTATCCAAAGAAGTTAAGGCAAGACTGGATAATTGTATTTCAATGGAACGTACTGTTGCCAGACATTGGTTCACATTCGAAGCAATTGTCACACCAAATCACACCATTCAAGTTGAGTTTTTAAAATAGGAATAGGGCTGGCAAAGGCCAGCCTGTATTTTCTACTGGTTATACTGAGGCTCTTCCTGCTGAATTTCCTGCAGCCTTGGTTCAAGACTGTCGATAATCGTTTGTGTTTGCTGTGCAGCATTCTGATAAAGCTGCTTAGCGTTTTGGTTATCAGTAGCAAGCGCAAAAGTTTCAAAACTGGCCTGGGCACTCTTCAGGCCTACAATCGCTTGCTTCACTTGAGTTCCAACTGTCATCTCAAATTCCTTCTTTCTGTTAATATTAAGTACACATGTATTATTGCTTTTTTTCTAATTGATATGTGTTAAATCAGTCTAATTTCACTGCCTTAAATAGCAATATTTAACTCAGAAACCCTGTACATCTTAGCCAAAAAAATTGCCAGCATATTTGCATTCTGTGAAGAGAAAATTAAGAACCGGAAGAGAAAATCCTCTTCCAAATTTGCTTTTAATAAGGAGTGCTTACAGTTGAACAACTGGATCTCAGCGCTTTTCAATAATATGGGCAATATGCGCAGGCCTTTAATGAACATGTTTGGAATGAAAAAGAGAAGAAACAACTGGGGATGGCTTTGGGGATCCCTCCTTAGCCTCGTTTTAAGTACAGCAGCATATGGATTTACACGAGCACGCAATAACAATGGGAATATTCATCCCATGCAGGAAATCATGAATAACTCCCGAATGACAAATGCATTTCAAAAGCAAAACTTGGCAGGACTTACTGAGTTTGCAGATGAATTAGGCTTTGATAAGAAAAAGCAATAAATTTAGAATGTCCACAGAAATGTGGGCATTTTTTATTAGTGGAGCCAACTGTAAACTGGAATTATTTATAGAATTTGTAGTGTTTGGGTTAAAGGTAAAAACTTACTTCCTAAGCCAGCAAAAATTCTATATAATGATGCTGTCGAGCATATGGTTACATGTAAAAAGGCATTTGTTTAATAAGAACATTTGAATAAAAAACTTTTAAGCAGGAGAGATCTTTATGTGGGAATTAGTTAATGGAAAGTTAATTCAAAAAACAGATGAAACCAGAAAAAAATTTAGAACGAATATTAGCAAAACAATTCTTGACCAATTGGAGAATTTAGCAGCTGAATACGATACACATGTGAATTATTTACTCGAAAACGGATTGCAAGCCGTATTAGAGCAAGGTGTTATTACATACGATAAAAAAACCAGACCCAAAGATCGCGTTCAATATAAAACGACTTACGATAAAGAATTATTAGAAAAAGTTAAAGATTTTGCAAAGGTACACCAGCTATTTATAAATGATGTCATCGAGTATAGCGTAAATTTTATCGATTTGAAGAACATAAAAAACAGCAGCTACAAAAACAGGGTGGAGTAGCTGCAAGCTGCTTTATTAATAAATTTCATACAACGCCCCGAACATAATATATATTATAGGAAGTAATGAGGAAAGTGAAATAAAAGGTCTCATTATCTAAGTATACTTAAGATAGTGAGACGAAATAAAGATTTTTACTGAAATTTTATTTTCTTTACTTTTAATCCATTTTGATCAGAAATCTTATTCTAAGTTCATTTTTCATTTATTACTACATATAAATCGTTTGATCCTCGGATTCCAGATTTACTGCCAGCTTCATTAATTTATAATAGCCTGAAATTTCGTGCCGGGATCATTTTTTTTTACTATAATCAATCATTCCCAAACAATTTAATATTTTATTATAAAACAATTTTTCTATTGCCCTCTTTATTAAAATTTCTCCTTAGTTTACATAACGTGATTATCAGCAACTTGTGTATGTGCTTTATTACTCATTTATAAAATATTCCTCTTATTCACTATCCTGGGTATTGTTAAAGAACATTTCTGCTTCATCATTCTTTTTCTCTGTATTTTTGTCCTTCTCCCCCATTTTCCCATCGGATTCATAGCTCAATTTATAAGTATTTTCTTCGTTTTTCTTCAACTTTATCACTCCTTTGCTCCTATGTTTTGTTTTGTTATTATTTTTATTCAAGAAAACAAAAAACACAGGTATCCTGTGTTTTTTGTTAAGCAAGCTGCAAAGCCGCTTTAAGATATTTTCTTGGTGTATCGTAATAGAGTATTTTGTTAAATTGCGGATAAACCGATTCAAAATGTATAAAGATTGGTGAATCGAGGAGCCATGGATAGTTCGAGTAGAAGGATCTATCACCATAAACCATTGCTGTTAAGGCAAGTGCCAGCTCTTTTTGGAAAATCATGAACCTTATTTTGGAGTATTGTTCATCAAATTCCCCTCCGCTGATATACACCTTCCCGCTCAGTACATACTGGCCCATTTGCGGCAGCCATTCTGCAAACACTTCATCACGGAATTTAGGATTGATTGCACTTAGATCATAAAAGCCGCCTATCGACAGAAATAAATCTCCTGTAGCATCTGAATGTGTAAGCGTGTATTTCCTGCGATCTACGGGCCTAAATTCAGTCGCAGGAGGCAAATACTTGACTGCGAGCTTAGATGGATTAAACTTATTCATATAAGCGCCCCCCATAAGCAAATATACTTATGTTAGTTTATGAACACCGCTAATAAACGTGACAGATGCCTAATACTAATTGGAACTGCGGGGATTCATTTTCATTATTTTCGTGTTTTTCAACATCCATTTGCCTTTTTCATACTTCCAGAAAGATTCCACAAAAGCGATCGTATCAGCATTATTAGCCCCGCTTATTCTCTGCACGCCCAGCAATCCTTTCGCTCCTTCTACAGGCGTTATCTTTAATGTACTAAAAGGGTTTACTATTAGCTCAGTTGGTTCACTAAGCTTCCCATTTACATATAGTCCAAGACGCTCATACTCCTCGCCGCGGTCTCTTAAATCAAAGGAATATGATTGGCTTGTATCTTGAATGCTGACAGATGCTTTATAACCGTTTTCAAATTGGCTATTGATTACTAAGGGGCTAGGTATCGTTAAGTCAGTTAATTTGAAGTCTTTTAAGGAATACAAATAAAAATTGGATAATCCCCCGCTTCCGCCTGTCGGAATGCTGATATACATTTCTTTGATGCCATCACGATTCAAATCTTCAAATTGAATCTGTGGTTCATATCCGCCTGCAAGCTCTGTTTTGTAAGTTTTCCCGTCAGTGGCCGCTATCTCCAAAACGATTTCCTTTAAAAAAGCAGCCCCGTCTTCATAATAGACACCTTTTATGTAAATCGTATCCTCCTTCTTATCACCGGACACATCTACTTTATCTTTAGAGATCGTAATGTTTTTCTCTTCCTCCTCACCAGCGTAAACACCTGTTATGGCTGATAAAGACATAAAAAAGAAAGCAGCAAACGCAAAGAGCAATTCCTTTTTCATAATGAATCCTCCCCTATTTTTTTGTTAGCTTCCCCATGTATGGAAATTTAATGTAAGAAAGTATAAAAAAACCTCCTATCACAATGGATAGGAGGTTCCCATATAATCCTTATTTACCTGTCTTCTTTAAAGCACTTTCTTTTGTCTCCCATGATTCAATTCCATCAATTCCAGGGATAGAATCAGCATAAAATATCGGATCTTTTCCTTCTTTTCGCTGGGCCTTATAATCCTTAAGTGCGGCAAAGGCAATCTTTCCAAGCATTGTAATGGCAATTAAGTTGATTATCGCCATAATGCCCATGAATAAATCAGCAAGGCCCCAAACGGTAGCCAGGTCGACCAACGCACCGAAAATAACCATGGCGAGTACTCCCAGGCGATATATGAATATAGCCATTCTGCTTTCTTTAATAAATTCAATATTCGTTTCACCGTAATAATAGTTCCCGATTACTGAACTGAAAGCAAACAAGAAAATCGATATCGCAACAAAAATAGGTGCCCAAGAGCCAATATGGGATGATAAAGCTGTTTGTGTTAACTGTATTCCAGATAAATCAGGAGTTGTGTATGCTCCTGAAAGGATAATCATAAATGCAGTCGCAGAACAAATTAGAATTGTATCTACAAATACTCCCAATGTTTGGATTAAGCCTTGCTTAACAGGGTGGCTTACAGCGGCAGTTGCGGCCGCATTTGGAGCACTACCCATACCTGCTTCATTTGAAAATAAGCCCCTTTTAATCCCCATCATAACTGCAGCGCCCATTGCTCCGCCAAATGCCTGGTCCATACCGAATGCACCTTTTACGATTGTCGCTATCAAGTTTGGTACTTCAGTAATATTTATTACTACTATGATAATAGCAACAATTAGATAAATCACTGCCATAATTGGAACAATCACCTGAGATACATAGGCAATTCTCTTAATACCGCCAAAAATGATAGTGGCAGTTAAGGCTGCCAGAATTAATCCGATCGTCAAGCGGCTTGTTCCAAAGGCTTCATTGAAGGCTAATGAAATGGTATTGGATTGGACTGAATTAAATACTAGACCAAAACAAAATGTGATAATAACAGCAAACAGAATACCCATCCAGCGTTTATTTAGCCCTTTTTCCATATAATAAGCAGGACCGCCTCTAAAGCCGTCTTTATCTTTAATCTTATAAATCTGAGCTAATGTACTCTCAACAAAACTGGATGCCGCGCCTAGAAAGGCGATAACCCACATCCAAAAAACTGCACCTGGTCCGCCAGCTGCAATCGCAGTAGCGACACCTGCCATGTTACCCGTACCAATACGGGATGCAGCACTGACTGTGAAAGCTTGGAAAGAAGATATCCCCCGTTTGCCTTCCGCAGATACCATTCTTTTATCTCCAAGAATTCTAAACATTTCCCCCAAGTAACGAAATTGTACAAACTTGCTTTTAACACTGAAATAAAGGCCTAAAATGATTAATACTGCGATTAGAATATAAGTCCAAACCAGATCATTTAGAAAGCCTACGGCTGAATTTAAGCCTTGTAAAAATAAATCCATGCTTTTCCCCCTAGTCTTATTTTTTCAATTTTGACATTTTACTATTTTACAAAAGCAATACCTTTTCTAATCTATCAGAAGAATTTTTAATAGACAAGCCGTATATTCATTCCAGATGCTTAAAAATCATTAAATACGCCTGATTACTCTGTAAAACAACAAGTGTTTTATTCCCAGCCGAATGTGTCTTTAAACGTTTTCATATAATTTTTTATTAGTTTTTTATACACTGCAAGACAAGGTTTCTCTCCTTTTCCAAATAAAAACCCCTGCAAATGCAGGGGGTCACTTTATTGCCTTATTCTGTTGCTTGCCCGTTGTGATTTTGCCGATCTTCCTTCTTCCAAATACATTTAGCTTTTCCGCTCTCGGATTCGTCAATAATAAACGATCCATTGGAATACCTGTCATTAAAGCGGATAGCAGAAGCTTTGACAGCTTCTACATGTCCTTTTTCAGTTTCAATGAATATATCATCGCTGCCTCTTGTAATGACTGATCCAACAATGCGGTGAGGATTGGATTTTAATTCACGAAGCATAACCACACCGCGCTTGGCGCGGGAAGTGCGCTCAAATTCACTTAATTTCATTTTCTTTATGGATCCACGCTGTGTAACGATGACTACAGCTTGCTCCTTTGGATCTTCAATAAGTTCGGCCCCGGTTACAAAGTCACCGTCTTTTAAATTAATGCCTTTCACACCGGCCGCCCTGGCACCGACAATACTTACTTCTTCCTCATGGAACCAAAGCCCATAACCCTGATGAGTGGCAAGGAAAATTTCCTTCGTGCCATCAGTCTGATAGACATCCAGAACCTCGTCATCGCCTTTTACATTAATGGCAACGAGCGGTTTGGAATATCTCTGTGCTTTATATTGCTTCAGCTCTGTTTTTTTCACCATTCCATTCTTCGTCATAAAGAGCAGGAAAGCCTCGGTCTCAAAGTCTTTTACAGGAATTGCCCGTACAATGGAGTCATCCCGATCAATCGGAATGATGTTGGCAATATGCTGGCCAAGATCTTTCCATCGTATGTCTGGCAGCTGATGCACCGGACAGTATAAATAATTACCCTTATTCGTGAATACAAGGAGAACATCGGTTGTATTCATATCCAGCTGGGCAATCATCCTGTCAGAATCCTTCATGCCGAAATCCTGTCTGTTTGAAGCGGCAAAGGATCGCTGGCTTGTACGCTTGACATAGCCTTCCTTTGTTACGGTGACGATGACATCTTCACTTGCCACCAGCACTTCAAGGTTGATTTTTATTTCTTCAATTTCCGCTTCAATTCTTGTGCGGCGTTCATCAGCAAAACGTTTTTTAACGTCTTTAAGTTCCTTTTTAATCACTGAGTAAAGCTTTTTCTCGCTTTCAAGAATGGCCTTCAGCTCCTGGATCAGCTTGGCTAGCTCTTCAGCCTCTGCTCTTAAAGCCGTTATGTCTGTATTTGTCAAGCGATATAGCTGTAAGGAAACAATGGCTTCCGCCTGTGGCTCTGTGAACTCAAACTTGGCGATCAAATTATCCTTCGCATCCCGTTTATCCTTGGAAGCACGGATGGCTGCAATTACCTCATCCAGAATAGATAGAGCCTTCATTAAGCCTTCTACGATATGCTGGCGCGCTTCCGCCTTATGCAGGTCAAACTGTGACCTGCGGGTTACAACTTCCTTGCGGTGGCCGATGTAGGCATCTAAAAGCTCCCTGAGACCCATTAATTTTGGATGCCTGTTGTGAATGGCTACCATATTGAAATTATAGGTTATCTGCAAATCGCTGTTTTTGTATAAATAATGCAAAACGCCTTCAGGGTCCGCATCCTTTTTCAATTCTATTACAATCCGGAGACCTGTGCGGTCTGTTTCATCGCGGACCTCCGCAATCCCTTCCACTTTACGGTCCAGGCGGAATTCATCAATTTTCTTCACGAGATTGGCTTTATTCACTTCAAAAGGAATCTCGGTGATGACAATTTGCTTTTTCCCGCCGCGCAGGTCTTCAAAATCGGATTTTCCGCGGATAATGATTTTTCCCTTGCCTGTTTCATAGGCTTTTTTAATGCCGTCAACGCCCTGGATTATGCCTCCTGTAGGAAAGTCAGGTCCTTTAATATGCTCCATCAGCTCATCAATGGAACAATCCGGTTTGTCCATACGCAAAATAGCACCGTCAATGATTTCATTTAAATGGTGAGGCGGAATTTCAGTTGCATACCCCGCTGAAATTCCTGTGGAACCATTGACAAGCAGGTTAGGATATCTTGCAGGCAGGACTGTTGGCTCGCTGGATGTATCGTCAAAGTTAGGGATAAAGTCAACTGTCCTTTTTTCGATATCCTTCAGCAATTCAGATGAAATGGCAGAAAGCCTTGCCTCTGTGTAACGCATGGCTGCCGGTGGATCTCCGTCTATGCTTCCGTTATTCCCGTGCATTTCAACGAGAAGATTTCGAACCTTCCAATCCTGACTCATCCGCACCATAGCATCATATACAGATGTATCACCATGCGGATGATAATTGCCGATTACGTTTCCTACTGTTTTTGCTGACTTTCTGAAGCCTTTATCCTGGGTATTCCCCTCAACATGCATAGCATATAAAATACGTCTTTGAACCGGCTTTAACCCGTCACGCGCGTCAGGTAGTGCACGGTCCTGGATAATATATTTACTGTAGCGGCCAAAACGGTCACCCAGTACATCTTCAAGAGGAAGGTCGCGGAATTTTTCTGCAGAACTCATGATTCAGCCTCCTCCTCTAACACAGAAATATTTTCATTTTCTAGTATGCTGCCGTCTTCTTCAAGTCCGAATGCAACATTGGATTCAATCCACTTTCTGCGCGGTTCTACCTTATCGCCCATCAAGGTTGTAATCCGGCGCTCCGCCCTTGCTGCATCGTCAATCTTCACGCGAATAAGCGTACGTGTTTCAGGATCCATCGTCGTTTCCCATAACTGGTCTGCGTTCATTTCGCCAAGACCCTTATACCGCTGAATCATATAGCCTTTACCGACTTTTTTTATGGTGTCCTGAAGTTCATCATCACTCCAGGAATACTCAACCACTTCTTTTTTGCCTGATCCTTTGCTGACTTTATACAAAGGAGGAAGAGCAATAAATACTTTACCAGCTTCAAGAAGAGGCTTCATATAACGGTAGAAGAAAGTGAGAAGCAGCACCTGAATATGTGCTCCATCTGTATCAGCATCTGTCATGATGATTACCTTATCGTAATTGACATCATCCAGATTAAAATCAGCTCCAACACCTGCTCCGACGGCATGAATAATCGTATTAATTTCTTCATTTTTAAAGATATCCTGGAGCTTCGCTTTTTCTGTATTAATAACTTTACCTCTTAGCGGAAGCACAGCCTGGAACCGTCTATCCCTTCCTTGCTTAGCTGATCCGCCAGCGGAGTCTCCCTCCACTAGATATATTTCATTCCTTTGCGGATTGCGTGATTGGGCTGGTGTCAGTTTGCCTGATAGTACCGCTTCTGATCTCTTCCTCTTTTTTCCGCTCCTGGCTTCTTCACGTGCTTTGCGGGCAGCTTCTCTGGCCTGGTAGGCCTTAATTGCTTTTTTAATTAATAGGGAGCTTGTCTCAGGGTTTTCTTCAAGAAAATAAGACAAATGCTCAGAAACAACAGAATCAACAGCCGAGCGTGCTTCGCTCGTTCCGAGTTTGCCTTTCGTCTGTCCTTCAAACTGCAAAAGCTCCTCAGGCACCCGAACAGAGACAATAGCGGTAAAACCTTCACGGATATCGGCTCCATCCAAGTTTTTATCTTTCTCCTTTAACAAATTCACCTTTCGAGCATATTCGTTAAAGGCGCGGGTCATAGCTGTTTTTGAACCCGCTTCATGTGTTCCCCCGTCTTTTGTCCGGACGTTATTTACAAAGGACAATACATTTTCCGAATATCCGTCATTAAATTGAAAAGCAAAATCGACTTCAATTCCATTGTTTTCTCCTTCAAAGCTTACTACCGGGTGAAGGACATCTTTTTCCTCATTTAGATATTGAACAAAAGCCTCTATGCCATTTTCATAATGAAAAACGTCATGAAAATCATTCCGCTCATCTAGGATCTCAATTTTCATTCCCTTAAGGAGGAACGCTGACTCACGAAGACGTTCACATAGTGTCTCATAATTATAAGTAGTAGTGGAGAAAATCGTCGGGTCCGGCTTAAAATGGATTGTTGTGCCCGATTGGTTTGTCTTGCCTATTTTCTCAAGAGTGGTAACCGGTTTTCCGCCATGCTCGAACCGCTGTTCGTATACAAATCCATCCCGCTTAATTTTTACAACCAGCCATTCGGAAAGGGCGTTAACAACCGAGGCTCCGACACCGTGCAGCCCTCCGCTTGTTTTATAGCCGCCCTGGCCGAACTTTCCCCCGGCATGGAGAACGGTCAATATAACTTCAGGCGTTGGCTTGCCCATCCGGTGCATCCCGGTTGGCATACCCCGGCCTTTATCTTGAACACTTATTGAATTATCTTTATGTATTTTGACAATGATATGATCCCCGTAACCCGCCAGCGCTTCATCAACAGCGTTATCGACAATCTCATATACAAGATGGTGCAAACCCCTTGCATCCGTACTTCCAATGTACATCCCAGGGCGCTTTCTTACTGCTTCCAGCCCTTCGAGTACTTGTATGGCATCATCATTGTAGTCAAAAGCTTCCTGATTTCTTGCCACGAACATACCCCTTTCATTTCTTGCAGCAACACTTGCCGCGAATAAGTGCGGCTTAAGAACACCCGTATAAGTATTCGGCTCAAATATCCATTTTCCTTTATCAAAATCACAAAATCACCGGTACCAGAACAGGTGTTCTGTACTCATATTTTACCATATAAATTAATAAGGTCTATGCTTTATTTTATCTATTTATTTGGTTTTGGCAAATAAGTTCTTGAGTCTTGCGGGATTTTTAAAGATTATTTCCAATAGCTAAACCCTTTATTTACGGGCTCCTTATAAAAAATAAAAACATGAGATCTTTTTAAGACCTCATGCTGAATTTACCTGGTTAATGCATGTTCAACTTTAATACAGCGGTCCATGATGACAGTGTATCCCTTTTCCTTAAGAAAATCGTATGCTTCCTGATTTGCTACACCCAGCTGTGCCCAGAAGATATCTGCATCCATTTCTGCAAATTCCCTTGCAATCTCCGGAAGAAACTCGGAGCGCCTGAAAACATTTACGATATCAATATGGCCCTCGATCTCTTTAAGGCTTGAAACGGCCTTAACGCCAAGAACTTCATCAACAGCTGGATTCACCGGGATGATCTCATAACCTGCATTTTGCATTGCTTCTGAAACCATATAAGAAGTACGTTCTGGATTTCCGCTTAAACCGACAACTGCAATCCGCTTTGAGTTTTTTAAAAGAACACCGATTTCTTCCCGGCTTGGATTTTCAATAGCCATTTAATTCCCTCCAAATCTGATTGATTATGTTTATTTTACCTAAAACTTTTAAAGTGTACTAACTTATTGCTTTGATCCCTCAATTTTCTTTATATAAAAGTTCAATGCCCGCTCTACTTTAAACCCTGCTTTTTTATATAGGGATAAGGCCTTTTCATTAGTTGTTCCTGCACATAATTTTATAACGAGCGCACCATGGTGAAAAAAGAGGTCTGATACTGCCATATCGAGCAGCTGTCTTCCGATTCCGGCGTGGCGGCATGTTTCCTTCACTCCTACAAACTCAAGGCTGCCTTCCTTCCCTTCCGGATTATATTCTGCATACAGATAGCCTTTAAGACCATGTTCATCCGCTGCTGTATATAACTTTTGTTTATCATTGATTTTTTCAATAATTTCTTTTCCTGAATAATATGTATTTGGAAAAATAGTATCATGCAAATTTTTAAAATCGCTGTACTGATCAGGAGCTATTAAATTTATTTCTTTTAGAGCTTGATTCTGTTTTTCTTTCAGCTCCATATAGGTCTGAGATGATTGCAATGTAAATCCGATTTTCTCTGCAAATTTCGATACGGCTAGATTGGCTATGTCTGCAAAAAGGTAACAGGTATGCAATTTACCTTTAAAATTGCTGATAGCTTTATTCCATAGCAGCTCCCCGTGCTCAATTTCTTTAATAAAAGGTCCCCATAACTCCGCTGTGCCTTTTTCCTGGTCTGCATCCATTCCCAGGAATCCTGTTATATCCTCATTCTCCCAAAGAAGAAATGCGGCTGATTCCGGATCAAGATCCAATTCCTGCAAATCATTAAAGATATCATTTCTGGTAGTGCCCAGATATCCTATATGATAATCAGGCAGAGAATTCTTCTTTGTTAAAAACTCCGCAGCATCCATTAAATCTTCACTTTGCATCATTGTTATCTCCACATCCCCACTCCTCTATGTCTTTTACTATATATTACCATAAAAAAATCGGCTGATTTGTTTATCAGCCGAGAACCGCTTAGTATAACACTGTTTCCAATCTATGGATTAGCCTTTTTATGCTAGTGTTCGCTTCTTTTAACACAATATCCTTATCTACCGTTTTCAGCTTTCTATTTTCCATCAAAATTCTTCCGTTTACTAAGGTTGTCTCCACATCTGCCCGAGTTGCGGAATAAACGATTCTTGAAATGGTATCAATGTCAAAAGATGGGTACACATGAAAATCATTTAAATTAAGGATAGCAAGGTCCGCTTTCTTCCCCGGCTCCAGGCTCCCGATTTCATCCTCCATGCCAACCGCCTTCGCTCCGCCAATAGTGGCCATTCTGAATACGGTTCGAGCATTCATGGCTGTTGGTCCATGGACCGGCTTTTGAATAATCGCTGCCAATCGCATTTCGTTGAACATATCGAGATTATTATTGCATGGAGCGCCGTCTGCCCCCAAACTGACAAATGCCTGCCGCTCTAACAGTGAAGGTACTTCTGCGACACCTGATGCCAGCTTTAAATTGGAACCCGGACAATGGCTTACCTTCACTCCCCGCTGCTTAATAATTCTCTTTTCTTCCTCATCAAGCCAAACACAATGGGCCAGAATCAGCCTGTCATTGGCGAGTCCAATGCTGTCCAAATAAACAACATTCCTCATTCCAAATTCTCTTTCAACAAGCTGAATTTCATTTGCATTTTCAGATGCATGTGTATGGACTCTAACATTGTAGCCGGCTGAAAGGTCCCTAATGTTTGTAAGTAGTTCTTCTGTACAAGAAACCACAAAGCGGGGGCAAAAGGCATATTGAATACGGCCGTTGTCATAATTATGCCATTTTTCCAGAAGATCTACGCTGTCCTGAATGGATTTCGATGTCTTTTCCCTTAATAGAACGGGAACCTCATCTCCTTTATCCATCATAACCTTGCCTGCGAGAGCCCTAATGCCGCTCTCTGCAATAGCCTGAAAAGCATATTCTGTATGATGGACCGTTTCCATGTCTACCACAGTTGTCGTACCGCTTTGCAGCAGCTCTCCGATTCCAAGCATAGCAGAGTAATAGATGGATTCTTCATCATGCGAGGCTTCGAGCGGCCAGATTTTTTGTTTAAGCCAATCCAGCAATTCAAGATCATCAGCCTGACCGCGGAATAAGGTCTGGCAGAGGTGGATATGTGTTTGAATAAAACCGGGGATGACTGTTTTCCCTGAAGCATCTATTACTTTATCAGCTGAAACGTTTAAGTTTGGCCCTATGTCTGCAATTCGGTCATCCACTATATAGAGATCCCCGAAGAGAATTTCTTCTTTTGCATTCATCGTAATGATTTCGGCATTTTTGATCAGGATGCTGCTCATTATACTCCGCCTCCTTGAAGTGGGCTTGACTGTATAACCTTTTGTTTGCCGTAATTCAAAATAAGCTGTTTGTAAAACTGGATAGACCGCCGGTAAGCTTCAATGCTTACCCATTCGTTCGGCTGGTGCGCAAGCTTTTCGTCTCCAGGACCGTAGATTAGAGTCGGAATTTCACTTCTGGGATTCAGGACAGCCCCGTCTGTATAGTAAGAGACGCCGAAATGATCTGTATTGGATTCTCCTTTTAACATTTGCGCTATTTGAATGATATCTTCCGACGGCTGTGTTAATATAGACGGGCGGTCCAATATTGTATCAACACAGTATTGGAAAATTTCATCTTGTTCAATTAACTGATCCAGCTTCCTCTTCAGCAATTCAGTAAAGCTGTAATGGGATTGAGGCGGAACCGTCCGAATATCTGCTCTAATCCTGCATTTATCAGGAATCACATTCGTTTGCACTCCTCCCTCAATCATGGTCACCGCAAGGCTGCTCTGACCGAGGGGCTCTTTTTCAGCCCTCCATCCAACCTTCATTTCATTCAGTATTTGGATGACCTTAAGCATATGATCAACCGCATTGATTCCTTGTTCCGGCATAGAACCATGAGAGGTCTTTCCGAATGTGGTAATTTCGAGCCAGAGGGCTCCTTTATGGCCGATCACAATTTTTTCATCCGTTGGTTCAGCAATGACAAGTGCATCAATCTTTCTTTTTTCATTATCTTTTAAAAATGCTCTCGCCCCGCAGCTATCTACTTCTTCGCCGGCTGTCGCGAGAAAAGTAACCGTGGCAGGAGGAAAAGCATCTATAAGGAACATTTCTTCCAACGCCAAAAACATCCCAGCCAAACCGCTTTTCATATCAGATGCGCCTCTCCCATAGATCCGCCCATCCACGATTTCACCTGAAAACGGTGAATAATCCCATTCACCTGAACCAGGAGAAACAGTATCCATGTGCCCGCATAAAAATAGCTGTTTATCGCTTTTCCCTTGAAGGGTTACCTCTAAATTGCTTCTGTTCTTATCCAGAAAAGTAACTTTATAAGGCAGCCCCTTTTCTTTGCATCGGGCTATAAATGCTTCTGTAACGAGATGTTCATTCCCTGGGGGATTGGAGCTGTCAATTTGGAGCAGCTGCTGAAGAAATTGGATGTCATTCATCAATCCGACTCCACTATTTGCATTTTTAACGGGGTAACCTTAAACCCGTTTACAGGTGCCATATCCTGCGAGCAAGTGGTACAGGCGATAACCACATCGCAAAGTGCTTTCAGTCTGACATAGTCACCCGGTTTGGAAAGAGGCTCTGCAATTTTATAATCGCCTAAATCATCAAGCACATTGTTCATAAACAGATTGATAGGATCCGGGATAATAGAGGGATGGATTTGGAAAGCTCCCAAAGCGCTTTCAAGATTATCATGGCAATTCGGATGGTCTTCTTTTCCAAAGTCCACCTTATAACGGTAATAATCGCAGGCTGGGAAAAAGAAGTCATGTTTTCCGACCGTGTCTTCAACCAGCTGCATCAGCGGGCGGCGCCGATTGCTATAAAGCAAATCGCCCGTTTTTAACCGGATGCTGCTTAACGATGCGCGCATATGTACGGGAGATACATGCTCGGACGGGTCTTCATAGCTGAAACAGACAAAATCGCCCACCTGTTTTCCTTCCATATCAATAACAATCAATTCCTCACCCTTGTATAGCCTGGCACTTCTGCCTTCATAAGGAGGAATAATAATTTCCTCTCGAACCCTATCTTTTTTAAAAACTTCTCCCATGTGATCTCCTCCTTTGGTTAATATTTAAGAGCTCTATTAAACTTTCTGTTGATGTCAGCTACAGGTGCTCAGCGAACTGCGGTTGGACCTGGTGTCTCCTCGGCGTGGGCCTGCGGGCATTCTCCCGAAGGTATATGAGATAAGCAATGAACACAGCACGCAGAAGATGCCTATGCATATTAGAGGATCTCGCGTGCGCTGCGCTCCTGTCAGCAGGGTGCCAAGATAAAATATGAACTTAAAAAAGCCTATTCAATAAATACAGCTACAGCCCTAATTGGAGAGCCAGTGCCCTTTCGGATTCGGAGCGGCAGGCCAAAATATAAAAACCGCATGCCTGCAACTTGATCAAGATTACATAAATTTTCAGTATTGGTTATTCCATATTCCCGGCAAATTAAATGGCCTGAATATTTTGGATCATCCGGATGGTCGATTGCTGGCGCATCAATGCCAATATTTACAGCACCTTTTTCAGCGAGCCATTTAGCTGCCTGGTAATCGAGCCCTGTATAGGTTGTAAGCCACGCTTCAGTTCCATATGAACGGTTGTAATGGCCTGTGTAAAGGAGTACAATATCGCCTTTCTCAATAAACTGCTGCGAACCACGAAGAGCATCCTCCAGATCTCTGCTTGTTATATAGCGGTCAGGCGGAACATGCGAAACATCGAGACAAACAGCAGGCCCGTAAAAGAATTCCAGCGGCATTTCATCAATGTATTGCCCGTTTGGGTCGTATTCATATGTGGCATCACTGTGGGTAGGACCATGTTCGTTGATTAATAGATTATTGGTAGCAAACATGAAGCCAATTTGCTTTTCACTTTCCTCGTGGGAGATGTTTGGGAATATCATTGTTTTTTGGTGGAGGGGAAAGACAGGCATCCCTTGATAAATTTCCTGTGTTAAATCGACTAATTTAACTCCCATGGTTTTCCTCCTTTAAATAAAAATAAAATTTTGTTTTTATATGAAAAGCGGCAGGGAGCGCCGCTTTTATGATCAATTGATAATGGTTGGAATAATTTCAAATTTATCTACATCAATTAAGCCCATATCAGTAATTTTCCATTTAGGGCTTGTGACAAGTGACCAGAAAGATAAGTGCATAAACGGAACATCCATACCGCAGCCCAGCACCTCTTTAGCAAGCAGAGATAATTCATCTACCTTTTCACTCATTTCTTTGCCTGTTAATTCATCTGTCATTAAACCGCCGATCCTTAAAGGCAGGTCGCCTACAACTTTACTGTCCTTAATCATCGCAATTCCGCCATCCATGGCGATTACGCGATTGACGGCAGTTACCATATCTTCATAATTTGTGCCTGTTACAATAATGTTGTGTGTATCATGAGCAACACTTTCTGCAATAGCTCCACTTTTTAGATCAAAACCGTGAAGAAATGTCTTGCCGACTTTACCCGATCTCCCGTGCCGCTCCACTACAAGAAGCGGAAGTACATCCTGCTGCAGGCATGGCTGGACAATGCCTTCTTTCACATTTAGGGTGAATTCACGACCGCCTGTTAAATTCTGATAAGGGATCGCTTCAATCGCCCTCACCCTGGCACGGGTGCCTGATGCTTCAATTGCCAAATCCTTAACAGTAACCGGCTTGCGCTTCACTGACTTCTTTACACTTTCCGGATATATGTAAGGAGCAATTTCCATCGTTAGCCCGCCTTTTTCGGCCGCTTTCTTACCAGCCAGATAAACCTGGTCAACGGTCATACTAGTTAAATCGCTAATGACCACTATATCCGCCCTTTTACCAGGAGCAATAACCCCCACATCCTTAAACCCAAAGTGCGTGGCAGGATTGATCGTTGCCATTTGGATGGCTTCAACAGGATCAATTCCTTCAGCAATCGTACGCCGAATAATATCGTTCATATGGCCATAATTCAATAAATCCGCAGGAACCATATCGTCCGAAACAAGTATGGCTCTTCTTGAATCAAGCCCGTCTTCCGTAATGGCACGAATGCAATCTGCCATATTTCTCTGTGAGGAGCCTTCACGCATAAATACGCTCACACCATAACGAAGCTTTTCCACTGTTTCTTCTTTAGTGGTCGTTTCATGGCAAGACACATGTGTGCCTCCGCTTATGATATGTGCGGCCAATTCTTTCCCAAACAGCCCGGGGGCATTTCCTTCTACGGTTTTCCCTATCGAGTTTGCATAAGAAACCGCAGCAACAAGATCATCAATCAGTTCTGGAGCATGTTCGTATACTGGCTTAATATTGCTGAAACTTTGAATTTCGCCGATTCCCTGAACATAGTCATCTGCGAGTAGCTCCTTCATATCCTTCGATGTCACATCAAATCCTGAAGTTTCAAGGCCCGGGGCATCCGGCACAGCGCAAGGTACAGTAAATAATACCCTGTTTGGAAGAGTTTTTGCTTCTTCTATCATTGCCTGCATGCCTTTTACACCCAGAACATTGCCGATTTCGTGTGGGTCCCCGATTAAAGTAGTTGTTCCAGTCGGAATGGAGAGCTTGGAAAATTCTGTGCATGTAAACATGGCACTTTCAAAATGCATGTGTGAATCAATAAAGCCCGGACAGATAAACTTTCCTTTTACATTTTCAACCTTTGTTTTTGGTCCAATTAATTCTTTTGCATCCCCGGCCATAAGAATATATTCACCTTTAATGGCAACATCCGCTTCATAGATTTCACGGGTTATAACATTGATGAAATACCCGCCCTTTAAAACCAGATCTGCATGGAGATTACTATCAAGTAATACATCAATCAGCTTGCGATGCTGGATCGCTTCTTTGATTTTTTTTGCGTCCATTGTTTACCCCCCTGTCATCGTTCCTTCCACACTATCAATAATTCCAATTATCGCAGCATCAATGGGAGCCTCTTTGTTCTGCACAGCTCTCGAAGCCATGCTTCCTGTTACGTAAATCACTTTTTCGCCAATTCCCGCTCCTACAGTATCAACGGTAATAATGGGGTTCGGTAACATGCTGCCATCCAATCCGATAGGCTGAGTGATTAATAGTTTGGTGCCCGTTAAATTTTCGTCTTTCCTTGTGGCAGTTATACGGCCCACCACCATTCCCATTTGCATACTAATCTTCTCCCTTAAAAGATTGTTCAAAAGTCCGGAAATTAGCGCCTTCCTGTTTGAGCAATCACTAAAATGTTTTGAGCAATATATTTAATTCCTTGGCGACATCCCTCGCTAGAGGCGTAATGATGCTTCCGCTATGAATTCGTATTACAGTCTGATTATGCTGATGGGCGTACCTGATTGTTTCTTCTGAAATGACGGTTTTTTTATTCATCTCAGGCGTAAAATCAGCTTTTTCATTGTCGGAAATCACTGTAATGCCCATTGATTTCAGTTGAACCAGCTGCTGCAGCAGAGTTCTTTTCAATAGCGCAGGCCCTTTATCCATTCCCTTCATCTTCCAATAAGGATCATGGGGATCTGAGCCGGTTTTTAGAGCCGCAACCTTTTTGCCTTGTAAAAGAGCTTCCAGAATTATACGAACAAAAGGCCTTTGGTCATTCAGAGATAAGAGGTCATTTATTAAGGAAAAAGAAAGGATGGGGAGAAAAATTCCATCTATCTCTCTTAAAATTTTTTCACTCAGAAAGGACTGTGGGATCCAATCATCATTCCCGACAGCCTTGATAAGTTCACCAGGCTGCATTCGGTCCACGATTGAGTCTTCACCTGTTATTCGAAGAGTAATAGAATCTTTTTGCAATTCCTTTAAGTAAGAAAATCCCGGTTCCATTCCAATCATATGAGAGGTTAATAGAGCCAGGACATATGGTTTTCTGGGGAATCCGCCTCCACGGTGGTAAATCTCTTGCAGAGTGTGTTTGACCATTTCACTCTGCACAGCATTACCCATGCTTATTCACCGATCTTTTTGGATAACAATGCTCTTTCAACCTCACTGTGAGGGCGGGGGATTACGTGTACGGATACCAGTTCACCCACACGGCTTGCAGCTTCTGCCCCTGCATCTGTTGCGGCTTTAACTGCCCCAACATCTCCTCTGACCATTACTGTAACTAGGCCAAATCCCACTTTTTCGTATCCGCAAATCTCTACATTTGCAGCTTTAACCATTGCATCAGCAGCTTCAACAGCCCCGACAAGACCTTTTGTCTCAACTAAACCTAATGATTCTCCCATGATATTTCCTCCTTAAAATAGTGTTGTTAATCTTTATCGCCATCCGCCCCGTTATTGCGTTTCTTCTTATCTTTCTTTTTTGAAGCTTCTTTTTGTTTGGTTTTGCTTCCGCTTTCTGCTTGGGCATCAGCCTTTTGTTCCGGCTGGTTTTCTATGCCTTCTGCATTCTTCTCATTCAGCTTAAAATGGGGAAGCAGCTTGCCGGAAACCTCACTGTGAGCTCTTGGAATAACATGCGATGATATCACTTTCCCAACCCTTTCAGCTGCATTTACTCCGGCATCAACCGCAGATTTTACGGCAGCCACGTCTCCATCAAAGTGAATCGTAACACCAAGATATCCGTTGACCCCGATTACTTTTTCGATGCCTGCAATTTCTACATCAGCTGCCTTTACTGCAGCATCTGCAGCCGAAACCGCGGTAGTATAGCCAACTGTTTCGATCAGTCCCAATGCCTGCAATTATGATGCCTCCTTCCAGGGGAATTAATAATTTCTTTTTTTTATTATTACTTAATTCTTTCAGCTTCCTTTTTCAGATCCTCTGAAATTTTGGAAACTGAATTATATTCTCCATAGATTAACAGGTAGTTTTTTTCAAAGGAGAATCCTGCAGATAGGGCCGGATTCCTTTTTAAATAACGGTCAGCCAATAAAATGCCTGTATAATAATCGAATCCTTCAATCACTGCTGCACTACTAACGGATGCCTGAATGTCAAGCTGTTTCGTCAGCCATGGGCTTGGAGCCTTGGCTTTAAATACCTGGATTTTTTGATAAGATTTTTGGGTAATCTTTTTATAAAAAACCTTCACTGCTTCCAGAAGCACTTGTTCGTTGTCTTCATACAATTCCAAAACAAAACTCTGCCGGCTTTCCTTATCCCACGTTAAAAAATACTTGATGGAAGGGTATTCTCTTAAAAGGTCATTTAAGTAAAAAAGCTGTCCTGCCGTACATTTTTCGGAAGTGATGACGCCGATTGAATTTGACTTTAATGAACGCTGAAATGTATTTTCCATGCTTGAGTGCAAGTCATTGAAAAGCCATGCTTTAATGCCATCTGCTGTTTGACCAATTAGTTTGCTTTCTCTAACCGAGGGTTTCTGCTGAGAAGAAAAAGATTCATAGGAGCTTGCAGGCTTTTTGCCCTGGCTTAGGGATATGGTTTGCAGCTGCGCGAGAGGCTCTTTTGAATATTCTTTGGTTCCATTTTGGGAGCCGTTCAAAGCCTGTTGCGGCTTTACTTGTTTAGATACATGCGTTCTGAGATGAGAAACTGGAGCAACGGCAGCAACCGAAAGCCTCTTTTCCATTTTTGCACGCTGATAATTCGGACGGCTGATCCCCGGTATTACCTGTCTACTCTTTATATCCTTCACAGGCGGCTGTTCAGTTTTCTTTGCTTGAGTAGGTTTTGCCATAATAGGATTCACCTTTGGCTTTTGATACGGCTTCATGACTTCCTGGACCACACTTTTTATGAAATCCGACACTCATTTTCCACCTCCTTTATAGGATTTTGCTCAGTTCAGAGTGGGGGCGAGGAATTACATTAGCTGAAACGAGTTCTCCGCCAGTCTTGCTGTTGGCGGTTTTCCCCACCTCTACAGCTGCTGTTACGGCTGCAACATCCCCTTCAACGATAACGGTCACAAGTCCCGATCCCACGCGTTTCATATCAACTAAACTTACATTTGCAGCTTTAGTCATTGAATCGAGCGCTTCAATCGCGGCTGTTAACCCCCTTGTTTCGATCATGCCAATTGCTTTCATTTTAATCCTCCTCTATAGAGACAGCGGAAGGTGCTATTTTTTAAGCTTATTTGAAATTGCTATAAATAGTCTTCAAGATTCACTTCAAATGGAATCGATGTTCTCTTAAATAACTCTTCCTTTCCAAGCGGATAAGTAGCGTCAATTCCCATTTTGTCGGTAGTTCCCTTTAAATGGTGAGAAGATTCCAGCGGAGATCCTTTTGCACCAGGGACAATAAAGACATCATCAGAAGCCTGAACTCTGGTTGCTATGGCCCATTCCACATCGTCCGAATCAAAAATGTCCACATCATCATTCACAACTACTACATGCTTCAAATCTTTATCACTGGCAAAAGCGGCCAGTGCAGCCTGTTTTCCATCCCCTTCATGCTTTTTTTCAATTTGGATTACCGCATGATATCGAGCTACGCCTCCCATGGGGATATGGACTGCTTTTATATTGGGAACAACCTGCCTGACCGTACTGAATAGGGTTGCCTCCCTGACCAATGCCATTGGAAGCCTTTCTTCGTAGCTTGAAGGGAAAATAGTCTGAGCGATCGCATCATTACGGTAAGTAACAGCAGAAAATTCAACGATCGGCTGAGGAGTTCGGGTTCCATAGTAGCCTGCCAATTCACCAAATGGCCCTTCCATTTCTCTTTCATGAGGAAGCATCCGGCCTTCAAGAACAATCTCGGCCTCAGCCAGGACTTCCAAATCTACTGTTTTGCATGGTACAACATCAAGGGATTGTCCAAGTAATGCACCTGCCACATCCAATTTATCTGTATGGTAGAGATGTGTGCTGATCTGGGAACTCAAGACAACAGCAGGTACAACACCGAACATAACTGCCACGTCCATTGGTTCTCCCATTTTTTCATAGTGTGTATACTGTTCCAATAATTCGGGAGAAGTGATGAGAATATTGGTACGGTTTCCGCCCAAATATTGCATCCTTCTGATCGAGGTATATCGTTTCTTGCCTGTCAAATCTTTCACTACAAGAATGCCTGAAACATAGTAAGCGCCGGAGTCTTCCGCATGATAGGTTGGAATTGGAAACAAATCTGCCAGATCAAAATCCCCTGTCACCAGATTTTCCTGAACGGGTCCGGTTTGCTTAAGTGTTGTTGGAATGGGATTGACGATCGATTCGATTATTTTAGGAATCAGGTCAGATGCCGTAATCCCCATGCTATCTGCGAGCAGATCCCTGTCTCCTCCAAGTCCGGCAGCCATCGGGGTGTGATAGCCCTTTATTTTTTCAAACAGAAAAGGTTCTCTTCCATTTCTGGCATTAACCACAGCACCAAGCTCATATAAAGGATCCACTTCTTTTCTAACCCGGTGAAGCAAGCCTCTTCCTTCCCAATTGTCCAAAAGTGCCCTCATTGTTACAGGGTTCATTGTGCCTCACCCCATCTTTCCAAAAGCTGATGATCGATATCCAGCATATCCAAAATACGGGCGACCATAAAATTGGCCAGCTCCCATATTTCTGTTGGCTTATGGTAAAAGCCTGGTGATGCCGGCATGATGCATGCTCCGCTTTCAGCGAGAGCCGTCATGTTGCGCAAATGAATTAAATGGAAAGGAGCTTCCCGCGGAACAATAATAAACTTCCTGTTTTCTTTTAGCACTACACTCGCTGCCCTGCTTAGAAGAGTGTCTCCCACTCCATTTGCAATTGCACCCAATGTATTCATGGAACAAGGAACAATAACCATCCCATCTGTCTGAAAAGAGCCGCTCGCAACCGAGGCAAAAAGGTTCCGGTTGCTATGTATAGTGGCATATTCCTTGAGCTCCTCCATCTTGACTCCGCATTCAAATTGCATGACCTTTTCTCCCATCTCCGTTGCAATCAAATGCGTGTCTATTCCCAGTTGGTGGAGGGCGCGGATCAATGTATATCCGTACAGTGATCCGCTTGCCCCGGTAATTCCCACTAATATCCGCTTTTTTCTTTCGGATGTAAGTGATTTAGACAACTTTATTGTCTTGGGAGAACTTCTTTTTAGCCAAATCCTTATAATCTTCAGTTGTTAAAATATCCCCAAAGATGTCAATATCACGCAAACCTGAAACATGCATATCATCGTCCTGAGAGGCAGTTCCATCTGAAATGCAGATAACGTTATAGCCATGATATAAAGCATCAGACGCAGTGCTTCGCACACAGACATTCGTCCAAACACCTGTTAACACGACCGTATCAATTTCTTCCTCTCTTAAGAAGAGGTCGAAATCTGTGTAGCTGAATGCGCTGTGACGTCTTTTTTGCACAACATAGTCACCTTTGCTTTCATCAGGCTGCAGTTCAGGAATGAACTGGGAACCCCATGTACCTTTTACTGCATGAACTGGCCGCACCCGGAAATCGCGGTCATTTTTACGATGAGCTTCCTGGACATGGACTACCTGAATATTATTTTCATGTGCAAACTCAATAAGCTCCTGAATTTTTGGAACGATTTTTTCGCCGTTTTCGCAGCGCAAAGCTGCTTTTTCCCCGATAAAATCATTCAGCATATCAATAATAACCACACAATGCTTATTTCCTCTGAGTTCCATCCAATCCCAACCTCTCTCTATATTGTTATCTCTTTAATACTTTACTGTTGATTTTTGATCTAGAAGCTCAGGACTAGCTGGCGGTCCGGGACTAAGCCTGCAGGATTTCCTCTTAACTCGAACCTCCAGCTGGGACATTGATCAACAGGGTTCCAAAATCAACAAAGAGCTTTAACAGAGCTTTATTGTTTAACTGCTTCTTTGGAAGCTACCTTCACTTCATTGTATTTCTCATATTTAAAGGTTCTCTCCAGGCGCTGAATGCTTTGACGAGGTACAAATTCTCCGTATCCGGCTTCGCCCAGAATACCTTTATCCTCTTCAAAGACAGTATTACCACGGACAATCGTCTGTACCGGCTTTCCTTTAAGCTTCATGCCATGGAGCGGATTATATTTAGCCATGGATTCTGTTTTTTGCTCATCAATAACATATTCTTTGTTTAGATCAATGACTGTGAAGTCGGCATCAGCACCAATTTCCATAGAACCTTTTTTCGGATAAATGCCATAGTGGATTGCTGCATTTCGGCTTGTAACCTCAACAAAGCGGGAAAGGGATAACCGGCCTTTGTTTAATCCTTCACTCACAAGGATTGGGACCATTGTTTCCACACCTGGAATTCCTGGGAAGGTATTCCAGATTGTTGCACCTGGATAGTCTTTTTCTGTAGCAATTTCATATGGGGCATGGTCTGTTCCAACAAAATCAATTGTTCCATCAGCAAGTGCCTGCCAGTGAGACTCATTGTCTTCTTTTCCGCGCAATGGAGGTGCGATTTTTGCATATGCTCCGCGTTCAGTCATAGCATCCTTGGCATTTAGCACCAAATAATGAGGGCAAGTTTCTGCAGTTACTTTGACACCGCGTTTCTTTGCTGCTTTTACTAGCTCCACGCCTTCCTTTGTGCTCATATGTACTACATGAACACGTGCATCTGTTGCTTCTGCAAAGCTGAGGATTAACTCAATTGCCACTTTTTCAGCAAGACTGGAACGTGCTTCCGCCCATGCAGGACCATCCATTCTGCCTTCTTTCTCAAGCTTTTTGGAATAGAAGGTGCATATATCATAATTTTCAGCATGAACGCCAATTGGAAGGCCTGTTTTGGCTACATTGCTGAAAATCTCCAGCATTTCAGCATCTGAGACTTTAGGGAAGGTTGGCACTGAAGGGGTCATATAAACCTTGAATGCAACAACCCCTTGATCAATCTGAGGATAAATATTGTCAATCCATCCTTCACGGGCATCCTCACCAGTCATTCCGCCCCAGAAGCAATAATCTATATAAGCCTGATCCCGGATTGGCGCAATTTTCTTATTAAAGCTCTCGCCATCACGGACAGAAGGTTTACTGCAGCAAGGCATATCAATGATGGTAGTTAAACCGCCGGCAGCAGCAGATCGGCTGCCTGTCGCGAATGTTTCCCTGTGGGTAAAACCGGGATCCATGAAATGGGTGTGTGGATCGATACAGCCTGGCACAACGAGCTTTCCATCAATATCAATCACTTTTTTTGCATTAAGGAAGCTAATTTCATTGGTATACCCTACAATCTTCCCATCGTTTACCAGAATGTTTGTTAATACTTGACGATCTCCCTGAGGAATATTTGCGTTTTTCAAAATTAAATCCATTTACCCTGCTCCTATCTATTATTTAGATTTCTGCTTCATGGCAGATTGAAAGAAATAATTCTATTAAATCGCTTCAGCTGAGTGATCACTCTTCAGCTGTTCGATTCTTTCTCTATCACTTATATTTAATTCTTTGTGATTAAATACCAAATTTAATAAAATTGCCGTAATACTTCCTAGTACAATTCCATTTTCCACTAGTAAACGGGCACTAGTAGGGAGACTTTCGAAGATTTGCGGAACTACGGCTGAGCCCAGTCCAATACCTATTGAACAGGCCACAATCAGCAGGTTTTCATTTTTGGAGAAATCTACGGATGAAAGCATTCTAATACCTGAGGATATAACCATACCAAACATTGGGATCATGGCCCCGCCCAGAACAGCCATAGGAATTATCGTTGTTAAAGCAGCTACTTTTGGCAAAAGCCCAAGAACCATGAGAATGACTCCAGCAGCGATAACGACATTCCTGGTCTTTACCTTGGTGAGGGCAACAAGGCCCACGTTCTGTGAAAAAGAAGTATATGGAAAAGCATTAAAAATGCCTCCTATTGCAACAGCAAGCCCTTCAGCCCGCAGTCCCTTCTTAATATCTTTGGAGTCTAGCTTTCTATCACACACATCACCAAGTGCCAAAAATACCCCTGTAGACTCTATCATGCTTACAACGGCAACAAGAGTCATCGTAAGGATTGCAGATGCATTGAAGGTCGGAAAGCCGAAATAAAATGGCTGGACAACATGAAACCAGGAGGCATTCGAAACTTCCGACAAGTTTACCTGCCCCATAAAATAAGCAACAATAGTGCCTGCGATGAGTGAAAGCAAGACAGAAATGGCTCTCATATACCCTTTAAATAATCGGTTCATGACAATAATCAGCACAAGGGTAAAGACGGCAAGAAACAGATTTTTTCCACTTCCATAATCCGGTGATCCTAGTCCGCCAGCTGCATTATTCATCGCAACCGGAATAAGTGAAACCCCTATTATCGCCACAACCGAACCTGTAACAACAGGCGGGAAAAAGCGCATGATTTTACTCATAAACTGGGACAAAATCATAACGATGATGCCCGAAGCGATAATGGCGCCATAAATGGCAGTAATCCCCTGCAGATTGCCAATGGCGATCATCGGGCCTACTGCTGTAAACGTACACCCCAGAATTACAGGCAGTTTTATGCCAAAATGCTTCCCGCCTATCACTTGAAGCAAAGTGGCAATCCCGCAAGTAAATAAATCGATTGAAATCAAGTAAGCAAGCTGCTGAGCGTTCAAGCCAATTGCAGGGCCTACGATTAGCGGTACAATCACAGCTCCCGCATACATGGCCAGTACATGCTGAAACCCTAAAGTCCCTACCTTCCAAGGATTTAATTTTTCCAAAAGCTTCCCCTCCAGGTTTTTTCTTTTGTTTTCTTTTGCATGGACCAGCAACAACGAATGTCCAAATCACCTCCTTAAAAAAAGATATAAAAAAAACCGCAGCAATAGAACTCATCACAAACGGATGATCTATTACTGCGGTTTCATAAAGCTTTCGGTAAACAAAAGCTGAAGGAACCGCCTTCATATGGATTTAAGATAAATGCGTAATACACAGCTATCCCAAATATAATCTTTTACTCACTAAAATATATGATTGTGCATGCTTCCTCTGTAACAGGATCATAATCTTTTAAAATGGTCCTTACTTCGAGATCAAGAGTTGCTTCAATATGCACCTTAAACAACGATTTAAACTCTGCAATCAATGCAGAATCAACCGAAAAGGTTAAGTGGTTAAAGTTTTTGCTTAGCATCTTCAGTGCCTGTACACGCTTGTGCTGTGCAAAAATGATCACTCTGTCATCAAAGGTTTCAATCCGCTGTTTTTTTACTCCCACACCATATATCTCCTGGTTAATGCGGTTATATAGGTGAGCAAGCTCTTTTTTAAAAGTTGGATGAAATTGTGATGAGGTATAAGTCATAATGTCCTCCTGTTAAACACTATATTAAACAAACAGGTTTTATGCGTCAATATAATTTTTCAGAAAATTTAGACTTGACAAAATATTAGAGGAGCTATTAAACTTCAAAGCAACTCACCCCTTAATTCTATAAAAATTGGCCATAATCCTCTCTATGAAAGAAAATACAATCCTGATTTTCGTATAACCTCAAAAATTGGTTTGAGGGTCTCTACTAGGAACCGTAAATTCCTGACTACGAAAAGAGATGTGTGCTTTTATCTGCACGAGACTCTTTTCTGATTTGGGAATTTTTTTATGTTTTTTAGTCTATTTAGAAGAAAATGCATAATATCTTAGTTAAAAACACCAAAACTTCCAGACCACAAAACCCCAAAATTAAATCTGCCAAAAAGGTCTAACTGCCTATACAGTTTTGTGTAATCAAAAAAAATTAATAGGCTGACTATGGGAATTCCTATTGGTTCCCTTTCAATAAGGAGGCATAAAATTGAAAACCATTCAATTAAGAGTTAATGGAGTACAGTGCTCAATTACCTGCCCGCCTGCCAAAACTCTTCTCGATGTCCTCAGAGAAGATCTCGGGCTGACTGCAAGCAAAGAATGCTGCGGAAAAGGAGAATGCGGCTCCTGCTCTGTATTAATCAATAACGAGGTTGCCTGTTCTTGTCTTGTCCTTGCCGGTCAGGCAGAAGGTCAGGACATCATCACTTGCGAAGGTGTGGGGCTAACTCCCCACCTGGATGTAATTCAGGAGTCTTTTGTGGAAGAAGGTGCTACGCAGTGCGGTTACTGTACACCTGGAATTATTGTTTCTGCAAAAGCTTTATTAAACGGAATTAACCATATTCCAACTACGGATGAAATAAAAACAGCACTAGGCGGTAACCTATGCCGCTGCACAGGATATACCAAAATCATCAAAGCTGTCCAATCAGCAGCTGCCAAAAATAATTCCAAAAAGGAAACCATTTCAAGTTAATGGCAGGCACGGCCATTCTCTTGGCAGCAGGACAATCTACTCGGATGGGGGAATTAAAAGGATTGCTCCCCTGGCATGGACGGACATTATTTGAATACCAGCTGCAGACCCTGCTCGAATCACCATTTTCAGATGTGATCGCTGTTGTAGGCTACAGGTCAGAAGATTTAGAAACGATTGCAATAAACTATCCTGTCAAAGTGGTTAAAAATGACTTATTTCATACTGGGAAATGTTCCTCCATCATTGCAGGCCTTAATACAGCAAATCCTTTCGCGCCGAACATACTGATTACAGCGGTAGACCAGCCATCATCAGCCCAGACATTAAACCGGCTTTATAACGTACAACTTAAAGAAAACAGCCTAATTACAGTCCCAGCCTTTCAGGGGAAAAGAGGACATCCCGTTGTCTTTTCTTCGGTTTTGCGTGAAGAGCTTTCTGTCATCAAAGAAGAAACTAAGGGACTGAGAAGTGTTTTTCAAAAGCATAAAAGTCTCGTAAAAGAAGTTCCTGTAGATGATTCTTCCATCCATTTGAATTTAAATACTCCGGAAGATTATTTACATGCATTAAAAAATTAGACTCTGTTAAATGGACCTGTTGATTCAGCACGAGGCACTACCTTTCCGCGGGCGATCCGAAGCTCTCGTCGCTTTGCTCCTGCAGGGTCTCCCTTTGATCCGCACTCCGCAGGATTTTAATAAGCTTACTTGTATAAACACCGCACGAAGGAAATACGAATGCATTTTCGCGGGTTTAGTGCCTTCCGCTCCAATCAACAGGGTGTTAAAACAACAATAAGCTTTAACAGAGCCAAAAATTAAAAAAGGAGGTTTGCCCATGCTTGTTTCTGAAATTGATATGTTCACACCGTCCTCTCTTTCTGAATGCCTTGCATTTCTGGCCCAAACGGATAAAAACCATAAAATGCTTGCAGGCGGTACAGATGCAGCAGTACGGATGAAGGAAGGAAAATGGCGCCCTGAGGTTTGGATTAATATTAAGAACTTAAAAGAACTTCGCTATATCGAAGAAAAAGATGGATGCATCCATATCGGCCCCTTAACTACACACACAGACATTGTCCGATCTCCCCTGCTAAAGAGAAAAGCGGATGTTCTGGTTGAGGCGGCCCGCGAGGTTGGAGCTACGCAAATGCAAAATATCGGAACCATTGGCGGCAATATCGGAACTGCTTCACCGGCAGGAGATACAATCCCGGCTTTGTATGTCCTTGGTGCCGTACTTGAAATCAGCTCCTTAAACACCAAAAGGCTAGTTCCCATTGAACAGTTTTTCACTGGTCCGGGAAGGACAGTTTTAAGAGTGAATGAAATGATTACTAACATCTTGATTCAGCCGCAGGTTTCAAACGAGATCGGGATTTTCCAAAAGCTCGGCCCCAGGAAAGCCCAATCTATTTCCATTGTGAATGTCGCGATTTCCTTAAGAATGATCGAAGGGCGGCACTGCCAAGGCGGGAAAATTGCTTTTGGGGCGGTCGGCCCAACGATCATCCGTGCAAAAAAATGTGAAGCCCTCCTTTCACAGGGACCGCTGACAGAAGATTTAATCCAGAATATCGCCAAGATTGCTTGGAAAGAAGTCATGCCTATTACAGATGTCAGAGCGACTGCAACCTATCGGCGCGATATGGCGAGCGCCCTGCTGGAAAGAGGATTATACCGATTGATTAGGAGGTGGGGAAACAATGACCGATAACCAGACCAATCCTGAATCCTTCAAATGGGTTGGAAAAAGAGTCAGGAGAATAGACGGCCCTGTGAAAGTAACAGGGGAATTAAAATATATGACGGATTACCAATTCGATAACATGGTATGGGGAAAAGTATTACGGTCCGAATATCCTCATGCAAAAATTAACCATATTGACACGGAAGAAGCCAAAAAGCTTCCTGGAGTGATATGTGTTTTGACGCACAAGGACATACCCGGATTTAACGGCTTTGGGATCGTGGTGCCCGATCAGCCAGTCCTTTGCTCCAAAGTGGTCCGCTGTACGGGCGATGCTGTAGCGCTTGTGGCAGCAGAATCACTGGAAATTGCAGAACAGGCTCTCTCTCTCATTAAAGTGGACTACGAACCATTGGAGGTTGTGGCAGATGCAGAGCTTGCTATGATTCCTTCCGCTCCTAGACTTCATCCTGACGGTAATATTCACAGTCACGTAGCCATTAAAAACGGGGATACCGAAAAAGCGTTTCAGGAAGCGGATATTATTGTCGAAAATACCTTTTATTCCCCGCGGCAAATGCATGCTTTTATTGAGACGGAAGGCGGCTGGGGTGTTATGGATGAGGAAGGATTTATTACGATTCGCTGCCCAGGCCAGTATGCATATCGGGACCGGATGCAGATTGCCCGCTCGCTTGCCTATAACCCTGAACGCATTCGGGTGATATCCAGTCCTATTGGCGGTGCTTTTGGCGGGAAAGATGAAATCACCGTTCAAATTTATCTTGCATTATTAGCCATGCATACGAACAGCCGGCCTGTTAAAATCCATTACAGCCGGGAAGAGTCGGTTGTTGCCGGCATAAAAAGGCATCCCTTTAAGGTCCATATGAAAACAGCGGCCAAAAGGGATGGAACACTCCTGGCAAATCAGGTTAGGGCAGTTGGTGATACAGGCGCTTATGCATCCCTAGGCGGAGCTGTTATTGCACTTGCCATAGAACATTCTTGCGGCCCCTATAAGATTCCGAATGTTGATCTTGAAGGATACTGCGTTTATACAAACAATGGCATTGCAGGGGCTTTCAGAGGTTTTGGCGTGAACCAGGTTTGCATGGGGATTGAAACACATATGGATATGATTGCAGAAAAGCTGGGTATTGACCCAATAGAGCTGCGTAAAAAAAATGTTTACCACCAGGGTGAAGTCTCAAGTGTTGGGCATGTCGTCAAATCGAGCGTCGGGACATTTAAGACACTAGAAGCAGCGGAAAATTGTGATTTATGGCGAAATAGAGAAATATATAAAGCTGAAGTAATTGAACCCTGGAAAAAGAGAGGAATCTCACTTGCTACCTCCTTCCACGGGATCGGAATGGGAATCGGCCTTCCGGACTATGGTGCTGCATCAATCGAATTGCTGCCGGATGGAAAATTTCTAGTTGGTGTGGGGTGTGAAGAAATCGGCGGCGGCAACAGTACGGTCTATGCGCAGGTGGCTGCGGAAATACTCAATTGTGATATCTCAAATATTCATGTGGTTCAGGGCGACACGTCCCGCACCTTGGATGGAGGAACCGTTACTGCCTCGCGTTCAACCTATACAGGCGGCCGAGCCGTTGCCACTGCTGCCCCCAATATGGTAAAACTGCTGACGCAAACAGCAGCAGAAATGTTGAACATACCTGTTTCTAAAGTAACAATTAACACGAATCATATTGCAGCAGAAAAGAAAAAATTAACCTATCAATCCATCTATCAATACCTTTTCAATAATCGTAAAACTACTAGAGTTGAAGGGCATTTTTACCTTCCTAAAGAAAAAGAAGAGATTGAAGGATCAGGCGGAGCCCCCCATCATTTGTACGGCTATTTAACACATGTCGTGATGGTTGAAGTGGATATGCTCACCGGGGAAACAGATGTCCTTCGTGTCGTTTCCATTCCGGATGCAGGCAAAGTGATGAACCCGCAGGGGCTTGAAGGGCAAACGGAAGGCGGAGCCGTTATGGGGATTGGCTATACACTTTTTGAAGATATTCTGATTGAGGACGGCTATCATAAAACCCGCAACTTTACCGACTATATTATTCCAACGATACGGGAAACTCCTATAATCGAGACCTTTCCTGTCGAGGAAGCGGAAGCAACAGGACCTTTTGGGGCTAAGGGGATCGGTGAGGTAGTGATGATTCCGATAATTGCAGCCATAATGGCGGCAATCTATGATGCAACAGGTGCAAGAATCTATCATTTGCCTGCTACCCCGGAACGGGTATTTAACGCGTTAAAAGAACTTAAAAATAAAAAGACCCAGTCTGCAAGGTGATCCAATTGATGACCTTTGATATGTATAAAAAACTTGAAGAAACGATAAATAACCGGAAAGATATATTCCTGCTGACGATTACCGACCATTCGGACATCAGGCTGATTGGATCAAAAGCCTTGCTTCATGCAGACAGCAAGCTATATACCAGTTTCCCTTTAGATGCTGATTTAAAACAAAAATTAGCTGAAAACTGCCAAAAATTCATAAGAAAAAAATCCTCGGGTTCAGTAAGATTTTTCAGCAATAATACATCTGTAGAATGCTTTGCAGAATACTTCCCTGCCCCCCTTCACCTTATCGTCGCTGGTGCCGGCCATGTTTGCGAGCCTATGGCTAAAATGGGTAGAATGCTCGGTTTCTATGTCACAGTCATTGATGACAGGCCCGAATTTGCTAATAGAAATCGTTTTCCCCAAGCGGATGAGGTAGTTTGCGAACCTTATATAAGCTATTTCAAGACCGTAGACATCACGGAACAAACTTATATTCTTCTTTTGACCCGAGGGCATAAATTTGATGTTTTGAGCCTAACTGAACTTTTAAATCGCAATGAAAAGCCTGCTTATATCGGGATGATAGGCAGCCGCAGGCGAATATCCGGAGTTTTTGAGGAGATACGCCAGGAATATCCAAATGAAAGCTTTGATCATCTCTATACTCCTGTCGGCCTCGATATTGGTGCAGAAACACCTGCCGAGATTGCCGTCAGCGTGATGGCCGAAATTTTAAAAGTTAAAAATCAAAAATCCGGCAGCTCTTTGAGCGAGAAAATCAAAAAGCATGCCAAAAAAGGTTTTCATGAGGGGGCCGGCACATGGAACAAATGCACCTCTTAAGGCGGTCTATGGAACTCATGAAAGGGGGTGAAAAAGCCGCACTGGCAACCATTATCCGTACGAAAGGGTCTACTCCCCGAAAAGCAGGAAGTAAAATGATTGTGTATTCTTGTGGAAGAATTGAGGGAACCATTGGTGGCGGCTGCGGAGAGGCAATAGTAATAGAAAAAGCGCTTGAAGTGATTAAGACGAACAGGCACAGCCAGCAGCGTGTTGATCTCACAAAGGGTCTCTTTTATGAAGATGGTGGAATTTGCGGCGGCATTATGGATGTCTTTATTGAACCACTATAATACTTTTTTATCAGATTAAGATGTGAATTCGATTTCGCGGATAAATTTATATTTAACTACTTCTCGCAGAAAGATTAAGCTACTTTAAAAGTTAAATTGCACTTTCCGCCGATTAATCCAGTAAATTAACAGATTTCCTGTTATAAAATTTATCTTTGGACAATAAATATTGAATTTTTTTCGGTTCCAGCTTATTTGCACTAGGACTTGCTGACCTCGTAATGCAAATTTAAGCAAGGAGTGATCATTCATGTCGATGATTGAAAAGGATTTAGGGTCCGGTCTCCCTCCCTCCTCACAGGCAAGCCTTTTAGAAAAGATTTTTAAGCTGTCTGAACGGAAAACGAACGTAAAAACAGAAATTCTCGCAGGCATTACTTCATTTATGACGATGAGCTATATTATTTTCGTGAATCCGAGCATATTGGCTGATGCCGGAATTCCCAAAGAAGCTGCATTAGCTGCAACCATTTATGCAAGTGTATTTTGTACACTTTTAATGGCACTTTGGGCCAACTTCCCAGTAGCAGTTGCACCTGGAATGGGATTGAATGCATTTTTTGCTTATACGGTTGTGCTTGGGCAGGGGCTATCCTGGCAGACAGCCTTAGGTGCCGTTTTTATATCGGGTATAGTGTTCCTAATCCTGACCGTTACCGGTGTCCGGCAAAAAATAGTCGACGGCGTACCCGGTGTGCTGAAATCGGCTATTGGAGTCGGGATAGGTTTATTCATTGCCTTTATTGGCCTGAAAAATGCTGAGCTTGTCGTAGCAAATGAAGCCACCTTCGTGGGACTCGGAGATATCACAAGCACAGGTCCCCTTCTTGCGCTATTCGGACTGATTACCGCTGCTCTATTAATGGCTAAAAAAGTAAAAGGCGCCCTTTTAATCAGCATTTTGGGCACTAGCGTCTTAGCCATGATAGTAGGCTTTATCGCCTATCCAAAAGCAATCAGCGATGTTGCTTCCCTTTCATTGCCCAGCATGTCTGAGACTTTTATGGCAATGGATATCATGGGAGCCATTCAATATGGTATTATTTCTGTCATTTTCTCTTTCACCATTGTTGAATTATTTGATAATCTAGCCACATTAATCGGATTATCAAAAAAAGCCGGCCTTACAGACGAAAACGGCAAAATCGAAAATCTGGACCGCGCCCTACAGGCAGATGCAGTTGGAACTATGGCAAGTGCAACTTTTGGAAGTACAGCCCTAAATGCATATGTCGAAAACGCAACTGGTATTTCCGAAGGCGGACGTACGGGATTAACCGCTTTAACAGTAGGTGTGCTATTCTTCCTTTCACTTATCTTCGCTCCGCTAATCTATTTCATTCCATCCGTAGCAACTGCACCAATACTCATTCTCGTCGGAGCCTTAATGCTTAGTGAAATTAAGCATATCAGCTTTGATGATTTTACAGATGTTATACCTGTATTTTTAACGATTGTTCTAATGCCATTAACCTTTAGCATAGCGCAGGGTCTGGCTTTCGGCTTTATCTCCTATACCTTGCTAAAGCTTTTAACCGGCAAGCGAGACCAGATCCACTGGATTATGTATTTTGTGAGCACAGCTTTTATAATCAACTTCATCATGGGCGGCCATTAATTTTAGACTTTTTTAAATTGATTTCCACTCCAGGCAATCAGCGAACAGCGGGCGATCCGGAAGCCAAGCAACCTCGGCGCATTCGCGCCTGCGGGTCTTCCTTTGACTCGCTCCTCCCGCTGGAGTTTGATTAAACATCCATGAAGGAACACCGCACGAAGGAAATGCGAATGCATTTTCGCGGGATTAGCACGTTCCACTCCAATCAACAGGGTGCCAAATACAACAATAAGCTTTAGCACAGCCTTATTTTAATAAAAAATGGAGGAGTTTAAATGGAGCTCACATTGGATGTTTTAAAAAGAAGAATTGACGTAGCAGCCAAAAGGACTCCTGCCGATACCGTTATTAAAAATGGGAGAGTAATAAATGTTTTTACCAGAGAGATACTCCAAGAAGATATTGCGATTGTTGATGGCTATATCGCAGGACTGGGAAACTATGAAGGGAAGCAAACCATTGATGCAGCGGGCAGCTACATTGCCCCAGGTTTCATTGATGGGCATGTGCATATTGAATCGGCGATGGTCACGCCTGCTGAATTCAGCAATGTTGTCATCCCACATGGTGTAACGACCGTTATCGCGGATCCTCATGAAATTGCAAATGTCAGCGGATTAGCAGGCATTGATTTCATGCTCAAAGCTTCAGAAAATATTCCGCTTGATGTGTTTTTTATGCTTCCTTCCTGTGTCCCCGCAACACCATTTGAAAACGCGGGTGCAGAACTAAGTGACACGGATCTTAAAGACCTTTACGCCCATCCGAGAGTGATCGGCCTTGGCGAGGTTATGGATTATCCCGCAGTTATGCAAAATCATGAAGGAATGTTAAAAAAGCTTGAAGGCGCAAGCAGCAAAGGCCATTATATTGATGGGCATGCTGCTGGATTGAATGCTGATGGCATCAATGTATACATGTCAGCAGGGATTAGGACCGACCATGAATGCATAAATGCTGAAGAAGCACTTGTTCGTCTTCGCAGAGGCATGCATGTCATGCTGAGAGAGGGATCTGCTGCCAGAGACTTAATCGCTCTCTTAAAAGCAGTCAACGAGCAAAACGCACGACGCTGTTTATTTGTGACCGATGATAAGCATCTTGACGACATAATGAACGAAGGCAGCATTGACCATAATGTCAGAATGGCTATAAATGAGGGCGTTGACCCCATACTTGCTATCCAAATGGCCACTCTGAACGCAGCAGAATGCTTTGGCCTCAAGCATAAGGGCGCGATCGCTCCAGGTTATGAAGCGGATCTGCTGTTTCTAAGCGATCTGAATACCATTAACATCGAAAAAGTCATGAAGAGCGGCAAACTTGCTGCAGAAGGCGGAACCATCAAACATCCTGCCAGGAGCAACATGGCTCCTGCTCCTCCTATCATAGACAGTGTCAAGATTAATCGTATAAGTTATGATGATCTTAAGATATGGATTGGAACTGGCGATGCCCATATTATTGGTATTATACCGAACAGTATTGTTACCAAGCACCTCGTGGAAAAACCGGATAATCTCAATGGCTTTTTCCAGCCCAACCCTGAAAAAGATTATTTGAAGCTTGTCGTGCTTGAGAGGCATAAAAACAGCGGTAATCTCGGCCTGGGCATAGTAAAAGGGCTGGGCATCAACAGAGGTGCAATTGCTTCAACCGTGGCACACGATTCCCACAATATCGTCGCAGCCGGCACCTCTGATGAAGATCTGCTGCTTGCGATCGAACATACTGCAAAAATGAAAGGTGGGCTCGCAATTATACAGGATGGTAAAGTCCTCGCAGATATTGCCCTGCCGATAGCCGGTCTGATGACAGATCAGGATTCTGCCTTCATCAGCAAACGTTTATCAGAATTGAATCAGGCGCTTCTGACAATTGGCTGCAGCATGCAATTTAACCCCTTTCTAACACTATCCTTTTTGGCTCTCCCTGTCATTCCTGAGCTTAAGCTGACAGATAAAGGCCTGTTTTCCGTAAAAACTTTCCGCCACATTTCGGTTGCTGAACAGACTCTGCATTAAAAAATGAGGCCGGGATAGACTCCCGGCCTCATTATATTTTTTAGCTCTGTTAAAGCTGATTATTGTTGCTGGAGTGAAGGAGTGAGATCCTTGAAAAAGCATTCGCATTTCCTTATTACGGTGTTCATTCGGAGATGCTTAATCGTCGGCCAGCGGGAGAAGCGGAGACAAAAGGAGACCCCCCGCAGGCTTAATGCTTGAGGAGGGTCGGATCGGCCGCCGTCCGCTTAGCACCTGGAGCGGAAATCAACAGGCAAGTTTAGCAGTGCCTATTTTTTAGTAACTTGCTCATTTCCTAAAGACAATGCCGTCCACGCAGATTCGTCAGCAAAATACCGGCTCCAGCTAGCAACTCCGGCCAATTTGTATTTTCTTGCTAAATCAGCTCGTTTTTTCAGGGATAATTCATCTTCGAGCCATATCCTGTACGTGGTTTGATCTTCTTCCGAAAAATACTCAGCATAATTTTGTCCGCTTGCATGATCATAAGCTGGACTAATCTTATTCTCATTAAGCCATTCTTTTACTTTATTCATGGATAAAGCCTTGGATGACACTTCTCCAGACTGTTTTTGTTCCCATAGCCTTGCATATAAAGGAACTCCCAATATTAGTTTTTCATTAGGTACTACCTCCAGGAGATTTTTCAGGTTTTCTTCCACCCATGGAAGACTCGCCACACTCCCGGCAACCGGAGAACTTCCCCAATGTTCATCATAAGCCATGACCACCAAATAATCTGCTATCTCGGCAAGCTGATCCCGTTCATAAAAAGCTGACCAATTTCCGCTGGATGAAATGAACGTAATATCCATAGACACAATCAAACCTGCTTCATGAAAATAAGGGGTTGCTTCACGGACAAACTGCGTAATTAGAGGCCCATCCACGGGGTTGACATTTTCAATATCAAGATTGATTCCGTTTAGTTCATACAGCTTGCTGTAATGGAGCAGCTGGCGAATCATGTTCTGCCTTGTTTCGAAGGACTGGAACGATTCATGGGTCAAAAACGGATCAAACGCATTTGAGAACAAGCCCCATACTTGGTAACCCTGCTGTTGTGCCCACCTAGAATATTCAATCGAGCCGCGGTTCTTGATAGAGCCATCTTTCTTAGAAAGTTCAAACCAGGTTGGGGATACGACATTGACACCAGGCATTTTTGGAATCTGCGAAGTATTGGGATTATGTGAATAAACGGCCTCCCAGGTCAACTGGATAGGCCCTTCAACTCCTGGCACATGTTTCACCTCTTCCTCTATAGCAATGGAAACTTGCTCTGTCTTTCCTTTTACGATGTAATCTTTGTTTAGATAACCTGCTGTCCCGTCTTTTTTTCTAACAAAATAGTAATCTTCTTTAACATCCTCAACCCAAATTTCCTCATTTGGCGAAACAGAAGCTGTATACGGTGACTGCAAACTGGCATCAGTGCGAAGGCGGAGTATTTCTTCATGAATTTCTTTATCAGTTACTTTTCCGGCAGCCAGCTCCTCTCCGTCCTTTTGCACCCATATAGTTCCTGAATCCTCAAGAATCGAATAGGTTATCGGGTAATAAGTTAAAAGCGGCTCAATCGCCAGATATTTTTCTCCTCCATGTTGTTTAAAAACACTAAAATGCAGCTCGACTGGCTTCTCGTTAACGTAATATGTAAGAGATTCAGATGGCATCTGCACCACTTTATGTTTAGTTGCTATAATAATTGACTGCGATTTTTCATCAAATAGGATATTCTCATCGATAAACCCATTTAAAAAAGACAGCGGCAAATAAACTGCTTCTCCTTCAATTAGGGCATTGCCCTGCTGCCTTCCCTCAAATAAAATGGGATTCTCACCTTTAAAATAGGGTGCTCTTTCCTTTGAAGCAAAAGGATATATCAGCCAAAACACACTGGAAAGCATCAGTATAAAAGCAAACAAAAGCCCTGCAAAAATAAGCTTTTTTGCTTGAGGCTTTTGCTGGTTTGTTTCAATATGAGCCATTGCCATTTCCTCCCTTATAGCCATCGTATCGAAATGTTCAGAAAATGGGAAGGGAATTTAGAACGGCCGGCAGATTCGCACTAATTTCTTGCCCCCTTATATAACGAACGAAATATAAGAAAAGTTTCGATATTAGTGCAATTTAGCAGCAATTCTTTTAATAGGTTGTAAATTGAGTGAGCTTTTGCAGCCTATAGGTAATATATTTTAAAGCTGGCAGCTTTTCATTCGATTTATAATCATTAGTATATAACGCTCCTTTATTTTCCCATAGTCTATGAAAATAAGCATCCACATCCTGCATGACTTTCGATTGGGGAGGAGCGAAAATTTTTAAATCTGTTTCCAAATTCAGGTCATCCAAATTTCTCCTCGTAAAATTAGCTGACCCCGCGATTATAATGCTATTTTCTTTTCCGGTTATATACATTAGTTTCGGATGATATTGTTCAATACCTGTGTTATACCAGCGGATCTTAATATTCTCATTGCCGAGCTTGTCCAATTCCGCTGCCACTGGGATATTCGGAAGGCCAACCTTTTCCGATCCAAAGGCATTCTGATTGGGATCGAGTATCATTTTAACCTTTACTCCCCGGTCAGCAGCATCTTTTAAAGCCTTCACCACTTCCCGGTCTGCCAGATAAAACATGCCCAGCCAGATAGTCTCACCTCGCTTCGCTTCATTAATCTCTTTGACAATATGATTATATATTTTGCCCTCTGTCAGTACCTGAGCCTTCGCTGTACTGTTTTCTCCTTTTGTCAGGGATTTAAAAGCTGGAAGATTGCCGGATGCTGAATAGTCTACAACTGCCTGTTCGGATTTAACCAGGTCAGACAAAATAGGCCCCTTCACTTCAAAAGCTATATTTGAATGGAACCCGCTGGCATTATGTGGATTCCCGGATGTAACAATTCCTGTTTTTTCTGTTACAAATACCTTTCTATGATTTGCTTTAATGTTCATAAGATCCAGATAAGAACGGAATGTTACATCTGGTGCATTCTTGGCTAGCGGATTAGGAAGCCACCCCTCTCCACCCTGGCCGAACCATTGTAAAAACACACGCCAGAAAGCGGAATAGATAGGATTTGAATCTCTTAAAGGTATAAGTGCAGTAAAAACTACATTTACTCCATTCTTTTTAAGTTCTTCAAGTTCCGGTACACTATGGGATCCATAGGTGCTGTTAATGCGATCCGTTATAACAGTGATCTCCATATCAGGGTATTTTTCCTTTTGGGCAATAAGTTTGTCTGTTATTTTGCCGCTTATATCAGGAAATTCCTGATCGCCATCATGATAGCCATTAAATAAAAACATATCCATCACAATGAAATCTTCTGCTTCCCCAATCGCTTCAGTTATGCGCTGAAATATCTGCTGATCACTCTCTCTCTTGCCATTTTTCTTTTCATAGGTAAGATCGTATAAAAATTGAACGTCTTCGACAGGATAAATTTCTCCCTCGAAAGAAAGACCTTTTGGTAATGGTTTATTGCTTTGATAAATAATAGTTGAAATTAAAATAAGAAACAGGCTCAAAACGGGAATCCATAATCTTTTTCTTTTAATAAAACCCTGAACCTTTTGCACTAAGACTCCCCCTATAGTCAGATACCTATATATAGACCATCTTTGACCAATGTAAACGCTCCTATGCTTCTAAAATCAAAATAAAAAGACGAAGGCTTGTGCCTTCGCCTTAAAAACTGCCCCATTGGCTCAGTTGCCATTTATCCTACAAGCTTAACAAGCATATGTGACAGCTTATGTTTCTCCTCTTCAGTGCCTACCTTCCAAAGTTCTTGAAGCAGCTTCTCTTCACGATTACGAGGATCCTCTTTAGATGCTAAATAGTCACCCACTTTTTGGGCTGTGTTGGCGAGCTGTTCCTCACCCATGCCCATCTTTTTGCCCATGGAAACTTTCCCGCTTAGATATTCTTTAAATTCATCAAAGTTAGAAAGAATTTCTTCCTTCTTTTCACTTCCCATATTGTTAAGTTTTTGCTCCACATTTTCTGCTTGTCCATTTGTATTATTCATGTTCTGTTCCATACTGCATCTCTCCTTTTAATGGTTTGATTGCTGTGACAGTTAATAAATACCCGAATATTCCTATAACAAACAATTTCCGGAGAGTTTGAGCTTTTAGGCTATGTATAATGAAAATATATGGACAACTTTTCATTTGCACATGGTATGCAGCTTTGCTGACATGGTACAATATAGTAACGATGAATGTGTGAAGGAGAGTTTTCATGATTTATGGAATTATTATCATTTTAGCTTATTTGCTTGGCTCCATTCCTTCCGGTTTAATTGTGGGGAAAGCGTTTTATGGAGTGGACATACGGGAGCATGGAAGCGGTAACTTAGGAGGAACCAATACTTTTCGGACTCTCGGCGTCAAGGCCGGGATGATCGTAACAATAGCTGACATTTTGAAAGGTACCCTTGCAGCCGTTCTTCCCTTTATTTTTGGATCGGACATGCATCCTTTAATGGCTGGTGTTTTTGCAGTAGTTGGACATATGTATCCCCTGTTTGCAGGATTTCGCGGCGGAAAGGCGGTCGCAACATCAGGCGGCGTGCTATTGGCCTATGTACCTCTTATGTTTCTCATTATACTGGGTGTTTTCTTTTTAAGCCTATACATAACGAAGTATGTATCACTAGCTTCAATCATGGCTGCAGTGGCCTCAATTATTTATGCGCTGATTGTTTGGGATATACCCCTTATTATCGTTGTATCCATCCTTGGCTTCTTCGTTATCTACAGGCACAGGGCTAATATCAAGCGGATCAGGAACAAAACAGAACCAAAAATTAAATGGCTTGGTTAATAGAACAAAAAGCAGCAGAATTGTTTCTGCTGCTTTCTCTATTCCACTCGTGTAATACCAAAGTCTTTTAAAGCCTGCATAAGGTTATTATACATTTTTATTTGGTCAAAGCTGATTCCTAATGTTATGATTGAATGTGCCAGTTCCGGCCTTATCCCTGTTAAAGACACTTCTACCCCTGTCAGCTCTAGGGCATCAATGATTTTAAACAATTCCTGTGCAACCATCGTATCTACAACCAAAACACCAGATAAATCAACGATTAAACAATTGACTTCCTTCTCGCTGCTTTCCCTTAAAGAGTGCTCCATCAGTTTTTTTGCCCGATGTGTATCGATATCGCCAATAAGCGGAAGAACAGCCACTGCGTCCGTTATTGTTATGATTGGTGTACTTAATTCATCGATCATTTCCTGCTGTGAACGCATTCGTTTAACTGTATAAGCACTATATGATACAGTAAATCCCTCTATCAACCCATCCAGAGCATTATCTACCTTCCTTCCCAGCTTTAATGCTTCTGAAAGATCAATATTATTTTTCAGAAAAAATCTTTCAAGATAATCCCAGAGCACATCTCGAAAAACATTAAAATGGGAAATGGATCTGGTAAGGCCGATATCTATCCTTGCCCTTCGTTCACCTGCTTCACTGCTCCATGCTTCCAGGTTCCCCTCATACTCGCGGGAAAGACTAGTAGCAATGACTTTAATAAGTTCATGGTTGGAATCAATAAGCTCTTTTACAATCTTTTGCGGCATATAATTGGAATAAATGGATGAGTCATCCTCTTCCCGCCTTATAGATAGCCATTTTTCAGTAATGGTATTGCTATTTTCAAGTAGATAGTTTTTTAGTTTTTCATTTGCTGTCATTCTATTTGCTCCTTCAAAGGCGTATCGTTTTGTTGATTCTGAGTTTTCTATAATATTATACTAGTCATATAGACCTATCCCGTATCATCTAACATAAATCGATGCCTGTGATTTTAATTAATTTTGACAATATTTAAAGCTTACAATTGATTTTGGCACCCTTTAATTTCAGCGGAAGAAGCAAGTCAAGGAGAGAACTCGCTGCGCTAAACGCCAATGAGCATCGGATCGTCCCGCGTTCCGCTGCGTGCCTGGAGCGGAAATCACAGGCAAGTTTAACAGAGCCTTATCCTTTTTTACATAAAGAAACATAATCTGCTATCATTCGCCATACATTAGTTTAGGGCTGATAAATCACTTTTTACTTACCACAAAATGATATTTATAAACTATGAAAAAGCGGCTTCAGCCAAACCACTTTTATAGTTAGGATGATGAATATATGTATTTAACAAAGAGTTTATTAGAAAAAATGCCTTTTCCCTATTTTTTAATAAATGGAAAATACGAGATCCTGTCTGCTTCCTTGGATGTAGAAAATAAGTTGACAGGACAATTATTTACAAACTTCTTGGCAACCGATGAAGTTATCAGCTTTAAAGAAAATTTAGACAGGAACGGATATAAAGTAGTCAAAGTAAGAAAAGAGGATAGGTATCTGCCTCATCGAATATATGTGGTTGAGGATGAAGAAGACCGTCATCACCTATTCTGTTTCCCTCTATCCATAGAAGACCAGGAATTTAAGAAAGCGGCTGATCGGGTCGAAAAGAAGCTGCTGCAATTTAATCTTCAACTGATGGAAAAAAAGAAGTACTTTGAAGAAACAGCAAAAGAAATTCATGAAGCTTCACTCGCATCCGATTATATGTCCAACGTTGGAAAGCTTGCCGCTGGCATTGCACATGAAATCAGGAACCCCCTAACGACAGTAAAGGGTTTCATTCAGCTTATAAAACCTTATTTAATTGATGTTGGCAAAGAACAATATGCTGAAATTGCATTGGAAGAGATAAATCGGGCAAATGATATTATTTACGAATTTTTAAATGCCGCTAAGCCCCCGGAGAAGAAGAAAACAGAAGTGTGGCTCAACAAACTTATCCAAGAAGTGACCCTATTATTTGAAAGCGAAGCCCATCTTCATAATATAAATTTTTCCATACAGCCTTGTGATGCAAATCCATCAGTTTTTGGTGATAATAACCAGATTAAACAAGTGCTGGTGAACATTTTAAAAAACGCGTTAGAAGCCCTTCAAAATGTTAACAGGTCTGATGGCATGATCCGAATATACGCTGAAACAAAACAAGAAAAAGCCTATATAATTGTGGAGGATAACGGTCCGGGGATGTCACAGGAGACTGTGGACCAATTATTCGTCCCTTTTTATACAACAAAATCAAACGGAACGGGCATTGGCCTGTCGATTTGCAAAAAAATCATAGAGGAACATGGCGGAAATATAGTCCTCAATTCACAACTTGATACTGGTACAGTATTTAAGATTGAACTTCCCCTATTTTTAAACCAAAAATAAATAGAACATTTTTTGTTCGTTAATTTGTCAAAAAATAAAGAAAATTTTCTTTCCTTAGATAGTAAACTAAAAGTAGATAATATTTGTTTTAGCGGAAGGTGGTTTTAATGAAAAATACAGAATTGATCAAAGAACAAAGCTATTCCTTTACCACTTCTGTCACCGAAGCTTCTCAGAAAGAGGATTTCATAGTTGAACTTTTTGAATTTGGTCCTGATATGGATAGTGAAGGGTTACCACTAAAAGTTTTGACTAACTTTGATGAACTAATTGATTTCATTGAAGAAATGGATATGAACTAAAAAAGCGATGCCAGCCGGCACCGCTTTTAGTATTTGAAAAATCAATGATTACATTTTTAACAACTGAAAGCGCCCTCTTCCAAAGGCATCTTCAACATAGTCAAGTTTGGTGCTGTCAAAATAAACATAGTCACGTTCATGGATAAGCACATCTATCCCCTCTATCTCCAGCACCTTATCCTCACTTAACGGCTGCTCTTCCAGAGACAGCTTTAATTGAGGACCGCCTCAGCCAATTCCCATTGAAAGCCTTACATACAATTGTTCCGCTTGCTTACCTTTCCTTTCATTTTTAATGGCATTGGAAAGTACATTAATCGCATTGCGAGTCATCTTAAACATCTAATTCACCTCTATAAAAATAATTTTCTTTATTTTACCCTTGAATGAGTAAAAAAAACGACAAAAACAGACTAAAGTAATTTAATTTTAAAAATATAGGGAAAAATATATAAATTTATATTATATTAAATTTAAGACCAATTATAAATTTTAATGCTTCTATGTTAAGGGGATAACTTTTATGAAAATGAGAAAGACGCTCTTGCTTACCACGCTTCTTTGCACAATATTAGTTTTACTTTCATCCTTTCTGATTTTTAAGATGTATACGGAAAATAAAGCTGCCGCTGCAGTTAAAAAACCTGCGCAGTTGCATTATCAGTCCCGGGAGTCTGTTATCGGAAACAAAGGGCTGAAAGAGGAGGCAACTCTTGGGGCAATTGGTGATATCCTGATCCATGATTGGGTTTATAACGATGCAAAAACAAAGGCAGGCTATGACTTCAGGCCAATGTTCGAGCATATGAAACCATTACTAAGGGAGCCTGACCTACTTCTTGCCAATCAAGAAACAATTTTGGGCGGAACGGCCATTGGTGTTTCCAGTTACCCAATGTTCAATAGTCCTCAGGAGGTGGGAGATGCCTTAATCGATGCGGGGATTGATATTGTTTCAACAGCAAATAATCACTCACTGGATAAGGGTGAAAAAGGCCTTAAAGCTTCCATTGACTATATGGATCAAATTGGATTGCCGCATGTGGGAACAAGCAGGTCTGCAAGCGAACGGAAAACATTAAAAATCATGAGTAAAAACGGAATTAATATCGCTTATTTATCTTATACCTATGGCACAAATGGCATTCCTGTCCCCAAAGGAAAAGATTATCTTGTTAATTTAATTGATAAACCTTTAATGCAGGAGGAGATTCACCGAGCTAAAAATGAAGCAGACATCGTTGTCTTAAGCCTGCATTGGGGAAATGAATATCAGCTCCAGCCTACGGATGAGCAAAAGGAGCTTGCGAAGTATCTTGTTGATGAAGGTGTCGATATTATATTTGGCCACCACCCTCATGTACTCCAGCCCATGGAATGGATTGAAGCTAAAGATGGACGAAAATCCCTCGTCGTATATTCCCTTGGCAATTTCCTGTCAGGCCAAATGCGTGACTATAAAGATGTTGGCGGCCTGGCAACAGTGCATATCACTAAATATATTGATCAAAAGGGCGTCAGAATCGAACTTTCCAATCCAAGTTTCTTTCCAACCTATGTAAGCAATAAACAGCTAAAAAATTATCGAATCGTACCTTTAGAGGAAGCTGGCAGCTACGGACTGAAAAATGCAGATTCCAAATATAACGAAATTCAGAAACACATGCTTGGAAATCTTCACTAAAGCGCCTTGACCAGGCGCTTTTTCATGTGGGAATAGTGGTAAAATAATCTATAGGTCAAAGGGGTGATGGTGATGGAAGATTCTCATTTTAAGAAAAAAGATTTCGCCTATTTACAGCTGAGCATTTTTCTGGCTGTTCTTCTGCTTTTACAAAATAAACTTTTTACTTTTGCTTTTATCCTGTCTTTTGCACTTATTATTTTTTTATTGGTAACTTCCCGGCAAGAACGTGTTTTTTCCTGGACGATCGCCGCTTATTTAACCGGCAATCTTTTAATTTTGTATGGAGACAGGCTGCTGGATGAACTGCCCCTTCAAACTTATATTTTATTGATCCTTAACCGTGTTCTGTTAATAATACCTATCCTGCTTCTTATATATGTTAGTAAGAAGTTTAATAAGTCGGCAAATCGCTATTGGCAAAAACCTGCCTGGAATGCCCAAATTTATTTTCCGTTTATATGGAGAGGGTTCCATTCGCTGACGATTAAAGCATTTTTGATTATAGCCTTGATTATGAATAGCGTTATTTTAGCCCCTGCCATTTTTTTAGCTGAAATTCCTTTTGGGACAGATTTATTTGTATTCCTGATTGGCTTTTCCACTGTAAATGCATTTATGGAGGAATTCTTATGGAGGGGAATTCTATTAACCAGAATGGCAGGCTTGGCAGGAGAAAAAGAAGCTGTCATTTTCTCGGGAATTTCTTTTGGATTTTCCCACTTGATGCTTGGTTACTCTTTTGCTGTATGCCTCTTATTTGCCTTAGGAGGGGTATTTTATGGTGCCATAACGGTCAAATCGGGGAGCATAATCCCCGCTATCCTTTGGCATAGCGCAATCAATGTATTAATGATCCTTAGCGGCTCCATCCCATTTTCAGGATAAAAAAGGAGTACTTGCATTTCCAATGCAGATACTCCTTCTTTCTCTTAGTGCGCTCCTCCAAAAATCATTTCCTGCAGAAAAATCATTCCAACAGAAAGCAAAACCAATACCGCTATCAAAGGAACAAAAAGATTTTTATTTTTATGAAAAACAGAAACGAGGATAAAATACAAAAGTGCAGAAACAGCTACAAAGCCCCCTGCTTCCATTAGTTTTTTTGCACCGCTCGTTTGGATAAACATCTGCAGGGCAATCCCCGTAAACAATATGACACCCAAAATATTAAAAAGCCGATAGGAAGTCATCTTATCACCTCTTAAATAGAATTTTTTATATTGCCAGAAAACCTGGTTGACTGATGCAAATTGAATTATTCGCACTTAAATAAAATCTAGCCTATAATATTACTATCACCCAAGAGGAGGAGTTTCAAAATGAAAATACATATTAACGATCAGGCTTCCGCATGGTATCAAGAAGAAATGCTCTTGAATAAGGGTGACTACGTCCGCTTTTTTGCAAGATACGGTGGCTCCAGCACCGTCCAGCAGGGCTTTTCACTGGGCGTCTCCAATGAAAAGCCGCACAATGCAGGTGTACAAACTGAAAAAGATGGAATCACTTATTTTATAGAAGAAAAAGACCTTTGGTATTTTGATAATCATGACCTACTCGTAGAATTTAATGAAAAAGCGAAGGAACCTGAATTTAAATATGATAAGTAAGAATGGAAGCAGACTAGGTCTGCTTCTATTTTTATGTAATAGATCAAGTAAGCTTCCGATGGTTCCGAATTACCGGCCCTTATAGAGGCCATTTGATTGGTAGCCGTTTTGTAGGCTGGAAATGACTGCCCGTAACTATTTCCGTCGTTTGGGACTTCTTTTGCGTCAGTGCGGATGTTATTGCCTCCGCTTGATTAGTTATCGCGTCTTCACAACCATTTTGGACAATTTTATTTGTTAGAGATTCAATTCCAATCTTTTTAATTGATCTAAGAGCTGTTCCTTCTCCAGAATTTCTGCCTGTCTTTCACCGATTAAATCAAAGTGGGAGTAGCCATCTTTTCTTAGGTCAATCCATTCTTGCTTCAGTCCATGTCTTTCTCCCCATGCGATTAACTTCTCCAAATCAGAACAGCCGACCTTTGTGACTGTTTTACATCCAGGGAAGCGATCATCAATCCAATAATGGGTAAGAAAGGCAATTTCGCCTTTGTCTATTTTCATTTTCCATTCACGAAGGTCTTTTTTCCGAAGGCCGAAAGCCATGTCATTCTCCATCCTTTTCATTATAAGCAATCCAAATAATTAGTTTATAGCTTCTTCTGTCTGCTTTTTAGCTTTTTCGTATGCTTCGTGCCAGTCTGGATATTTCTTTTTGATTGAAATCGGCCTGAAGGAATCCTTTTTGACGCATACATGCTTCGAAGAGCCTATGACAGAAAGTTCCCCCTCGTCATTAAAAATTTCATAGCCATAGCTGACACGGAAGCCGTCATATTCTTCGATCCATGTCTTAATTGTAGCTATTTGCCCGTAACGGAGCGGCTTTTTGTAGGAAGCCTGAATATCCAGAACAGGAGAAATGATTCCGTCCTGTTCCATTTCTGCATAACTGAATCCCAGGTCTTTTATGATTTGTGTCCTGCCGAGCTCCATCCAAACCAGGTAGTTTGCATGGTAAACAACGCCCATTTGGTCCGTTTCTGCATATCTGACTTCCACTTCTTTAGTTGATATTAACATTGCTATTCCCCTCTTCCCATCTTATTTAAAGCTATCTCGAAATCCTCTCTCTCCAGTATGCTAACCTGCTCATTGTCTTGATCAATGTTCATGTCTGAAACAATTCTCATCGCCTGCGCCTGGATCGCTTCATCTGCAAGGTTTGCAGCAAAACGACCGTTCCCATTAATAGTTATTTCAGATAAGGTAGTCATCAGATAATCTTGTGCATGCTCCGTTAGTCTGTATTCGTATTGGTCAGCGTACGATACAATGATTTTCAAAAGCTCATCGGTGGAATAATCATTAAAATGAAAGAATTTTTTAAACCGGGACTTTAACCCTGGATTGCTGTTCAGCAGCTTTTCCATTTCATTTGGATATCCAGCTAAAACAACGACAAGGTTTTCATTATGTTTGGTCATTTCATCAACTAATGTATCAATAACTTCTTTTCCAAAATCACCTGAAGTTTGGGATAACAGAGAGTATGCTTCATCTATAAAAAGAACTCCTCCCAAAGCTTCTCTTATCTTTTTCTTTGTTTTTATAGCTGTTTGGCCTACATAGCCAGCCACAAAATCTGCCCGGCTTGCAACCATTAGGTGCCCTCTTTTTAAAAACCCGCAATCCTTCAGCAATTCCGCATATATTTTTGCAACCGTAGTTTTACCCGTCCCCGGATTACCTGTAAACACGGAATGCAGTTGAATCGGAACGACAGGCAGTCCTTTCTCGCGGCGTATTTGCTGCAACTTTACGAAAGAAACAAGATTTTTAACCTCTGCTTTAACCGTTTCTAGGCCAATTAATTGATCAAGCTGCTCCTGAGGATCCCGTTGTTGTTCCTCTTCTTCGCTTTCAAAATCTTCTTTTTCAAGAAGTGTGTAGGCCATGATGTTTTGGTCATTTTTTGATTGGGAACCTTTTTTGAAAATGGCATCCAAAACGATATTTCTGACTGTCCGGGCATTGCCAAACGTGTCATCCACCCGCTCTTTTTCAATCCGTTTGCCAAGCTCTATTTTTGCACCTTCTGTTAGGACATAGTCATTATCATCTGCAAGCTTTTCTGCAATCATAAGAAGCTCCTCATTTGAATAATCAGGCAGTGCAATAAAGTTTGATTCTGGAAAACGGCTCCGCAGACCGGGATTGCTGTCCAGAAACTGCCTCATTTCCTCAGGATAGCCGGCCATTATAACGGCAAACTTGCCTCCGTATTCTGTCCCCGTCATAAGGGAAACGAGAGTATCGATTGCAGTTTGTCCATAGTCGCTTCCAGTCTGTCCTTCCCGCTTCAAACTATAGGCTTCATCTATGAACAAAACACCTCCAATTGCTTTTTCAACGGCAGACCTGACATTCTCTTCTGTTTGCCCGACAAACCCACCCACTAGCTGTGAGCGATCAGCCTCAATTACTTCTTCACGCGGCAATACGCCAAGACTATGGTAAATTTTAGCCAACAATCGGGCAATCGTTGTTTTTCCTGTTCCCGGATTACCAGTCAATATCATATTTAAGCTAAGTTCATCTTTCGTCTGAAAACCGAGTGATTTACGTTCATTTTGATATTTTAAAAAACGATAAAAATCATGAACCCTGCTCTTAACCGTCTTTAACCCAACCATTTCATTTAATTCATCCAGCGGATCTTTTTCTGTATCTGTCTCGTCTTCATCAGCTTCAAAAACTTCTTTCCATTCTTCCTTTAGCTGTTTAATTTCAGTAAGATGCGTTTTCATATCTGTGTAGTAAGTAGAAGTATGAAAAACGCCGGAGATGGACTGTTCATATTCCTCTGAAGCCTTTAAGAGCAAAGCTGTTTCTTCAATTGCTTTCTCAAGGATTGCAGAAAGTTTGTGGTATTCAGGACCCTGGTAAGCTTTTATTTTCTTATTAAGATCGTCCAGCTCATCATCAGCTTTATTTATAAAACTGCGGCATATTTCTATAAACTGTTCTGCAGTTTTCTTTTTTGCGGCCCGGTTATCCGTTTCCCGAATCGGCGGAAAAGTCAAAGCCTCCAGAACATGTGACTTGCTTTTCCATTCTGATTTCCCCAACTGGGCAGCTGCCTTGAGATTCTCAGGATTCAAATCGACCGCCTTTTGAAGCCACGCAGTTCCAAGATTATCGCCAGGGAATTTATGGCATCTAGAAAGACCTGCCAGTGTTAATAATTCAGAAAGGAGCTCTCGATCACTTTCTTCATTTAAATTTTTTATAAAATAAAGCAAATCCGCTTCATTTTGTATGTATCCCTTATGATTAATCTCATGTTTCCATTCCTGAACCTGCTCATCAGCTGTGTTTTTCTTCCTATACTGTTGAACCACTATTCATCACTTCTCTTCTTAGTTTCCACAACTTATCTTACCATATTTCTTCTTTAAGCAATAAGGATGCGCTCTTACTAACCTATAGGAAAAGACCTAATCAAAGCTGATCAGGTCTTTTCAAAAGAGTTTTTTATTGATAGCTGTCTTTGTTTTTGTATCCGTTTTGCTGCGCCTGGTATTCATCTTTTATCTCAGAACGGAATGAAGCAAGACTTTCACGTCGTCGCTCATTTTTGGCTTCAATTCGGGCAAGATCCTCGGCATTTGCAAACTTCATTGACTCCTCCGCTTCGTCCATGTTTTCGATTGTATGGACAATCATGGATTGAAGCTTTTCTACATTATCGCTGCGGTCATCAGGATTTGGTTTGTTATGTGCCATGGTAAGTTCCTCCCTTAGATGAGTGATGGTACAAAATTAGTTTGTGAAAGAGCAGAGAAATTATCGGCGGAAAAGTGTGGGTATCTTGCCTGAAGTAAAAATAATTTATCAAAAAATAGAAAACCCGCCGCAGGGGGAAGCGGCAGGTATTTAACCTATTTATTATTCACCTTTTGTTTGTATAACTTGTGCATGCTGGCCAGATTTATCCTGCATTTTCTTGCCTTTATTGCCGCCAAATCCACGGGATTGTGTACCAATATGATTTGGAGCAAAATGCTCTCGGTTTTTTTTCGGATTACCCATTGAAATCCCTCCTCATTTAAAGTATGGTCCGATGAAGAGGGTTTCATGAATGGGAAGTACTGCTATTCAGCTTTATCGAGACGCTTTTTTTCAAGACGTTCTTCAATTTTATCCATTGCGTCTTGATCCCTAAGTAATTGGCGCTTATTTTCTAAAACTAATTCAGCAAAGGAGCGTTTTCTTGGCTTTCTCATAAACATTCACCTTCCTTAAACAATATTGTAACAGTCATTATGTCCAGAAACCGTTTAAATTATTACAACTTTTTGAAAATTTAATCCGCTAATTCATCATACGTGAAAAAGGTTCATTTGTTTCAAAATCTGAAGATAATTAACTAAAGATTCAGAAAAATATATTTAGTGTTTATCCTGACTTTAAAAATCTTTCCCCGTATAATCGTCATTTAAACTTATAGACATCCTTTAACTTTGTATTGATCATCTTTTTTAAATAAGGCTTTGGAATCGCTGTATATTTTCCAAAGTCCAGAAAATAGCCAACAAAAAAAGCATCTGCTTTTCAGCGGATGCATTCTAGTTACATTTCTTCTGTATACTGCCTCATTATTTCTATTGGCATGGCACTTAAATATTTATTCCGTATGATCCCTTTTTCATCGATAAAAAAAGTCGTGGGGATCGTTAAGATTTGATAAGCATTTGCTGCTTTTTCATTCTCATCAAGCAGAATGGGAAAATTAACACGCATTTCTTTGGCAAAACCCGCAACATCATACTGAGGATCAATATTAACAGCCAATATTGCTACTTCATCCCCTTTTTCAGTATAGAACTTTTGGATGTCCGGCATTTCAGCTTTGCAGGGCGGGCACCAGGTTGCCCAAAAATTTAGCATGACCTTCTTTCCAACATAATCCGAAAGCTTAACCGTTTCACCCTCAAGATTTTTTAATTCAAAATCAGGAGCCTTTAAACCTATTCCAAGGCCAGTTTGATTCACTGGTTCCGTCTTGACTTCATCTTTCTCAACTGCCTGAACAATAACTGTGGTAACCAATACAAACAATACTACTGCTGCCATCATCTTCTTGAACATGCTCACATTCCCTCCAGCCTACAAGCTAAACAGCCTTTTGGTTTCTTGTTTGTATTGTAACCTAGAAAAGTAAAATAAATAAGGTTCTGAACAGCCAAAAAGATAACAGAAATGTGACAGTTCCATAAACAATCCCGCTTAGCCACCTTTGTACAGCATAATTACTTTTTTTTATTCTCCATGCAAGATAGATAAGCGCCAGAATAATGCCTAAAGTCATTCCTTTCGATCCCCCGGAGAAATATAAAAGTCCGATAGGATTATTAATTATATTTTCTGTCTGGAAGAGAACTGAACTGAATTTGTATGTAAAAAAACCGATGAAGATGGCATTGACCATGTCATTTAAGGCGTCCTTTTTAAATTCCGCGTCTTTTTTCAAAGCCTGCCCAACTACAAAATAAGTTAAAATACCTGCCAGAAAAATAAGTATCCATTCATACTTAATTAATAATGGTCCAAGCAAAAAAGCACCCATGGTACCCCTCCAATAAACTCATCTATATAGCTAAGATACCTAATCCCGTATGTTTTGTAAAATAAAAAACCGCTATGTGACGATTCACATAGCGGTTTGAAGCAATTAGTTTGCTAATTTATCACGAAGAACCATTTGCAGGATTCCTCCGTGACGGTAATAATCAATTTCAACTTCAGAGTCGAAACGCACAAGAGCTTCAAAGGTCGTCTTGTTGCCATCTTCATCTGTAGCTGTAACTTTTACAAAGTCACGTGGTCTTACATTTTCATCGATTTGAACATCGATTGTTTCTTTGCCAGTTAAGCCAAGAACTTCAGCGCTTTCGCCTTCCTTGAACTGAAGTGGTAGTACGCCCATCAATACAAGGTTTGAACGGTGTATACGCTCATAGCTTTCTGCAATAACTGTTTTAATTCCTAATAAGTTTGTACCTTTTGCAGCCCAGTCACGGGAAGATCCCATTCCATAGTCTTTTCCGGCAAGAACTACAAGACCTGTTCCATCTTCTTTGTACTTCATGCAAGCATCATAGATAGAAGTTACTTCGCCGGTAGGCCAGTAAGTAGTAAATCCGCCTTCTGTACCTGGAGCGATTTGGTTACGGATACGAATGTTTGCAAATGTACCGCGCATCATAACTTCATGGTTTCCGCGGCGGGATCCATAAGAGTTGAAGTCGCGTGGTTCAACACCGTTCTCGCGAAGATATTTTCCTGCTGGTGTATCTTTGCCGATCGCACCTGCCGGAGAAATATGATCAGTTGTTACAGAATCACCGAACTTGCCGACAACACGCAATCCTGATAAAGGTTTAACTTCATCAGCATTAGGAGTTAAGCCTTCAAAGAACGGAGGATTCTGGATATATGTTGATTGGTCATCAAATGAATATAATGGTTCATTGCTTGTTTGAATTTGATTCCAGCGAGCATTGTCATCAAACACATGCTCATATTCTTTACGGAACAATTCAGGTGTAACAGTTTGTTTAACAACTTCATTAACCTCAGCAGTTGAAGGCCAGATATCGGTAAAGAAGACATCATTGCCATTCTTATCCTTGCCGATTGGTTCTTTTTGAAGGTCAATATCGACTGTTCCAGCCAATGCGTAAGCAACAACTAATGGCGGAGAAGCCAGATAGTTTGCTTTTACAAGCGGGTGAATACGGCCTTCAAAGTTACGGTTGCCGGATAGAACTGAAGTTACAAGAAGATCGCTTTCAGCTACAGCCTTTTCGATTTCTTCTCTTAATGGACCAGAGTTACCGATACATGTTGTACATCCATAGCCTACAAGGTTGAAGCCAAGCTGCTCCATGTAAGGAAGAAGGCCTGAATCACGCAGGTATCCAGTTACAACTTTTGACCCTGGAGCCAAAGAAGTTTTAACGAACTTAGGAACTTCCATTCCAAGTTCAACTGCCTTTTTCGCCACTAAACCTGCCCCAACTAAAACGTAAGGGTTTGAAGTATTTGTACAGCTAGTGATTGCCGCAATTGCAACGGCACCCGTTTTCATCTTAGTTGAATCGCCATTTGCAAATTCAACAGTGACTTCTTTATCGATTTCTTTCTTATCCAAGCCGAAGCCCTGGTTGCCTTGAGGAGCAGTGATCGCATCATTGAATTCCTTTTTCATAGCAGAAAGCGGAATTAGATCCTGCGGGCGCTTAGGACCTGAAAGGTTCGCTTCGATTTCGGAAAGATTGATTTCAACTACATTTGTATATACTGGCTCTAGAGATGGATCAAAGAACATTCCATTTTCTTTGCAGTATTTTTCAACAATTTTGATTTGCTCTTCCGGACGTCCAGTCAGGCGCATGTAATCAAGGGCTTCCGCATCAACAGGGAAGAATCCACAAGTAGCACCGTATTCAGGAGCCATGTTAGCAATTGTAGCACGGTCAGCCAATGGAAGCTGTGTAACACCAGGGCCGAAGAATTCTACGAATTTGCCAACTACTCCCTGGCTGCGCAGTACTTGAGTTACCTTTAATGCAAGGTCAGTAGCAGTTGTTCCATTAGGAAGCTCGCCAGTAAGCTTAACCCCTACAACTTCAGGCACAGGGAAATAAGATGGCTGTCCTAGCATACCTGCTTCAGCCTCAATACCTCCTACACCCCATCCAAGAACACCGATACCGTTGATCATGGTTGTATGTGAGTCAGTACCAACAAGAGTATCAGGGAAAGTTTCGAAATCGCCTTCAGTTGTTTCGAGAGCATGAACAACATTTGCAAGGAATTCAAGGTTAACCTGGTGAACGATACCAGTTGCCGGCGGAACCGCACGGTAGTTGTCAAATGCTTTTTGAGCCCAGCTTAAGAACTGGTAACGCTCTGCATTACGTTCGAATTCAAGTTCCATGTTCGCTTCAAGCGAATCAGGAGTACCATATTTGTCAACCTGTACAGAGTGGTCGATAACAAGATCAACCGGCTTCTCAGGATTGATTTTATCAGGGTCTCCACCCATGTCAGCCATAGCTTTACGCAGTGAAGCCAAGTCAACTACTGCAGGAACTCCAGTGAAGTCTTGCAGAATAACGCGTGACGGCTTGAAAGGAACGTCCACCTCTTTAACTTCTGAAGTTCCCCATTTTGCCAAGTTTTCAACATGTTCTTTAGTAATTACACGGCCGTCATATTGACGAAGTACTGATTCCAATAATACCTTAATGGAATAAGGCAATTTGGAAACATTACCTACTCCAGCTTCTTCCAGAGCACCTAAGTGATAGTAATGATAGCGCTTCCCGTCCAGTTCAAAGGATTTGCGGGATTTGAACACATCATTCTTTGCCATATGTATTACCCCCTCTTTCATTAAACATCTTATACCAAGTGATAGGTAATTGTCGAAAAGTTTGAATTTTCATCCATCCTCACTTTTCTCACAATTTCTATATTAATACAACCTTTTATATAAGTAAATAACAAGAAAGTTATTGTTTCTGATAAGTTTTTCTTATAATAAATTTTATTTTAATCATTTTAACGGTAAAAAAGCGATAAATGAAAGCGTTTTTCAATTAGCAACTAACATCTCCGCTTCTATGTTATTATGCTGAAAAAATGAATAAAGCATTAGCTCTACTTTTGATTTTCATCATAATTTGTCATAATCCAAGGAAAAATACCTTCTACGGAGGTGATTTTCTATGGCTAAACGAAAAGCAAATCATATTATTGAGGGCATGAATGCAGCAAAGGGGCAAGGCATGGGGACTGGTTACAATGAAGAATTCTCCAATGAACCATTAACAGAAGCGCAAAAACAAAATAATAAAAAGCGGAAGAAAAACCAGTAACTTAATAATAAATAATAAAACCCGGCTAAAAGTTAGCTGGGTTTTATTATTTATTTCTTTTAAGCCTGCTTTTAATATTGGTTTACATCATCAACCATGGACTTCAAGTCCTGTTGGAATCTTTCCAGCTGTGCACGCTGGTGTTCTGAGGCAACTTCCAGTGCATTCTCAATTTGCGTATATGCTTCATTTACTTCCTGTTTAAGATGCTTAAGCTGGTGGCCATAGCTTGCTGAATCTTTTACAATTTCAGCGTATAGTTCCTGTGCGTCTTCCATTCCCTGCTGTGCTGCCTGAAATGCTTGCTGTTTATCTTTATGGTATGGCATACCTTATTCACTCCTAATAAAAATTTGTACCATTAAATTGCGCATTAGCAGTTAAAAATATTCCGCAAAATGGATTAGGAGCAAATGTTCAATTATAGCCACATTTTGCAAGGCAATTTTATCGAAAAAAAAGCCAAACTAACACAAGAAATACAGGTGAAAATCGCCTTATTTCTTTAATCATGAGGAGGGGTTAGAATGAACAAAAACAATGGCAAAGATATGAGAAAGAATGCGCCAAAAGGCCACAACGAAGGTCAGCCGGAGCCATTAAGCGGCTCCAAAAAAGTGAAAAACCGCAACCATACAAGACAAAAGCATAACTCACATCATGATATGTAATTGATTTAAATATAAAACAGCTGCCCTTCTTGGGCAGCTGTTCATTATAGTGAAGATAAGGCGTTTAAAATGATCTCTTCTTCTTCAGCAGTAACCGTTCGCAGATCAATAAGTATTTCTTCTTTCTGAATCCTGACAATAATGGAAGGAGAAAATCCCGTTCTTAATTGCCTGCCCACATGCTCAGCTGAATATTGCTTATGCTTTAAGACGGCAACCCAGGAAGGCAGCTCAACGTCGGGCATTGTCCCCCCGCCTACTTGTCCAATACTTTCCTTCATTGAAAAATAATAATTTTCCGTGGCTTTTTCCAGTTTACGCAGAAAATGTTCTGTTCTTTTTTGAAGTTCTTCCCTGGTTGTCAGCACATCCCGGACAACAGGTATATTTTTCATTTCGGCCTCGCCTTTTATATAATCTAGGAGTGTCCCTTCCAGAGCTGCTAGCGTCATTTTGTCTACACGGAGTACTCTGGCAAGCTGGTGCTTCTTTAATTTTTTGATTAAATCTTCTTTGCCGGCAATAATGCCGGCCTGAGGGCCCCCAAGCAGCTTGTCGCCGCTAAACGATACTATATCGGCTCCCAATTTGATAACCTCGCTGACAATCGGCTCCTCTCCGATTCCCCTGCTTTTAAAATCAAAAAGCGCGCCGCTCCCTAGATCTTCGTAAAAAATAACATTCTTTTCTTTCGCTAAATCAGCAAGCTCTCCAGTACCAACTTCTTTTGTAAATCCGATAATTTTAAAGTTGCTCGTATGAACTTTAAGAATCATAGCTGTTTCTTCATTAATTGCTTTCTCATAATCTGACAAATGAGTCTTGTTTGTGGTTCCAACCTCGGCAAGCTTTGCTCCGCTTTCTTCCATAATGCTTGATATCCGAAAGGATCCGCCAATTTCAACGAGCTGTCCTCTGGAAACAATTACTTCGTTGTCAGCTGCGAGAGCTTTTAAAATAAAATATACTGCCGCGGCATTATTATTCACTACCATAGCAGCTTCTGCACCAGTTAACTCTTTTACAAGACCTTCAACATGGATATGCCTCGAACCGCGCTCACCTTCTGCAAGTTTATATTCCAAATTGGAATAGTTCATGGCAGTTTCAAGCATATGGGCTGCAGCATTACTGCTTAGACGGGCCCGCCCAAGATTGGTGTGCAGGATTGTTCCTGTTGCATTAATTAACCTCTTAAGCGTGTAGCTATACCGATCCATGATAGCTTCTTCGACCCTTTGAAACAGGATATCTGAAAATCCCTTCGTACCAGGGTCATCGTTGTTCCACCGGGCACTCAATATATCCTGTCTAATATCCGAAATAACATCTTTCATGATGTTTGTTACTTGTATAGTATCCAGACCATGCCGGATCAATAGCTCATTGAACCGGTCTTCTTTTTGCAATTCATGAACGGGCGGTATGTTTCTAAGTCTATTTTTCAAAATGATCCCTCCAACACTCGCCTGATTATTATACCATTTTTCACTTATTAGCATGGAATGAATACTATAGAAGAAGCAAGGAGGTAATGGAATGAATAAAAAGGATGATCTGCACAGGTTCAATTTAAGTGAAATGGAAAAATGGATGGAGAATTTCTTCCTTGATCCTCTCACATCCTATATGGACCAGCTTACTTTTCGCATTGATTTATATGATACAGAGAACGAAATCATCGTTGAAGCACTATTAACCGGCTGTGTTCCAAAAGATGTAACCGTTTCCTTAAAAGAAAATAAGGTCATCATTAAAGCTGTTAAAAAGGAACTTCCCCTGGGAAAAAATGGCCAACCCTGTATGCGGAAAGTAGAATTGCCTTTTAAGGTGATTAATAAGAGAGTAAGGGCTGCCTTTTCAAATGGAATCCTTGAGATTTTCATTGCGAAAAATGAACCTGGATCTGGCTGTGATAGAAATATAATGATTCCATGATAATGCTGAGATTGAGTATGCCTATTTTTATAAATCTGTTTACATAATATTATTATGATCTTCTTGCTCCCTAAAAAAACCTTCTCACTATTATTGGAGAAGGTTTTTGGATTACCCCTGCATTTTTTCTATAATATTCTTTGCCTTTGGAAATACGCCTGTATCCAGTTTGGAATAAAGCTTTTCTCCATTGACTGTCACTTCAAAGGCACCGCCTGAGCTAGGAATCAGCTCCATTTTCACAATTTCAGAACGAAAATGACTAAAAAGTTCTTCCGCGAAACTCGCGGCTTTTGGCGCGTAGTTTCACATCATGCAAAATTCAACTGTTACTTCAAATTTCATGTTAATTCCTCCGTATGTATAGTTGCTTTATCTGTAAATATACTGACATTTTAGTACAAACAGCAACTCAGTGCAAACGATAATTGTTATATGGTGAACAGCTTGCCTTTCCTTCGAAAATAAAGCAAGATACAAATGTAGGACGTAGTGATGAGGTGATTTAATTGAAAATACAGGAATACTTAAAGCGTTTATCTGTACCAGAAGAAAAAAAGCTTGATCTTAGGTATCTGACTAAACTACAGCAAAGTCATATGGAGAAAATCCCTTTTGAAAACCTGGATGTTACTAGAAATGTTCCTATTAAGCTTGACCATAATTCTTTTTATGAAAAAATTCTGATCCGGAACCGCGGCGGTTTTTGTTATGAATTAAACGGTCTCTTTCAGCTGCTGCTGTCAGAGCTCGGCTTTCAGGCCCATTTAATATCCTGCACCGTAAAAAAGCCGGATGGCTGGGTTCGAGAAGATTCCCATGCGGCTATTCTTGTTTCGGTAGATCATTTTCCTTATTTGGTGGATGTTGGTTTTGGAGATTCTGTCCGCCAGCCGATGCCTTTAACGGGAATAGAAAAGACAGATGTAAGCGGAACTTACAGGGTAAAAGAAATCGGCAACGAGACTTATGACCTTGAAAAACTGGAGTACGGACAATGGAAAATCCTTTACCGATTTTCCGAAAAGCCTAAACAGCTCCATCACTTTACTGATGCATGTTTGTTCAACCAAACATCTCCTGAATCACATTTTACACATGACGATCTTGCTACAATCGCTACAAAAAATGGACGTGTCACGCTTTCAGGGCTAACTGTCACAAAATCTGAAAATGGATCGAAAGAGAAAATGGAGCTAAATGAGAAAGAAAAAAGCGATTTCCTCCTTGAACAATTTCAAATCAAAATATAAGAGGACAGCTTCATTAGCTGTCCTCTTGTGCTATTTATAACTTTGTCTTCAGCTTATCCAGCATATCTGCAGTCATTTTTGCCAGATCATAATCAGCTTTGAAGCCCCACTCTTCTTTCGCTGCTGATGCATCAATCGAATTAGGCCAGCTGTCAGCTATTGCCTGACGAACCGGATCGACATCATACGAAATTTCAAATCCAGGGACGTGCTTGCGAATCTCAGCAGCAATCTGTTCCGGTTCAAAGCTCATCGCTGTTACATTAAAGGAATTACGGTGAATCAATTTATCGGCGTCAGCTTCCATTAAGTCTACGATCGCGTTTAATGCATCTGGCATATACATCATATCCATATATGTGCCTTTATCGATATAGGAAGTATAACGGCCATTTTTAATGGCTTCATAATAGATTTCAACAGCGTAATCCGTGGTTCCTCCACCTGGAGGAGTAACATAAGAGATTAAGCCTGGGAAGCGCAGCCCTCGCGTATCGACACCAAACTTGTGATAGTAATAATCGGATAATAACTCCCCCGCCACTTTGTTTACGCCGTACATGGTAGTCGGCCTGTGGATGGTATCCTGCGGTGTGCTGTCTTTCGGCGTGGAAGGTCCAAAAGCGCCAATAGAGCTCGGAGTAAAGAACTGTGCCTTGCACTCTCTCGCTGTTTCCAGGGCATTCATCAGCCCACCCATATTCAAATTCCATGCGAATACTGGATTGGCTTCAGCTGTAGCAGATAGAAGCGCGGCCATATGAATAACTGTGTCAATATCATATTTTTTAGCTGTTTCCAGCATGGTTTTGGCATCTGTCACGTCGACCATTTCAAATGGTCCTGACTGGGCAGCTTCTGACTCATTTTTTCTGATATCTGTGGCAATAACATGATCTGTTCCATATATGTCTCTTAATTTCAAGGTGAGTTCAGAGCCAATTTGCCCTAATGCACCAGTAATCATAATACGTTTCATTGTTTTCCTCCAACCTTATCCTCTTTGCCTTAAAAAGCTGTATCTAATTACTTTTTGTTTTAGCACTGTAAACTTGCTCATTACCGCTTAAGAAGCTCAGCCAACCGCGGATGTCCGACGCTCTTCGGCGCTTTGCGCCTTAGGGGTCTTCTTTGAATCGATCTCCCGCAGGAAATTGAATCCGCATCCTCAAATAAACACCCTACGAAGGAATGAATGCATTTTCGAAGCACTTGCGCCTTCCGCTCCAATTAACCAAGTACCAGATTCTCCATTCCCTTTTACAAACTGCCTTTGTTTTATTAAATAATGCCCATATTTTTGCCGACTTTTTCGTAAATAGCAATGGCGTTATCCAGCATCTCTTTCGTATGAGCTGCAGACGGCATGTTTCTGACACGCCCTGTTCCTCTAGGAACTGTAGGGAATACGATTGACTTTGCATATACGCCTTCTTCATTAAGCTTTTTGCTGAATTCCTGGGTTTTAACTTCATCTCCAATAATGCAAGGAGTAATAGGTGTTTCGCTGTCACCAATATCAAACCCTAATTTCTTAAGGCCATCTTTTAAATAGTTGGCGTTTTCCCATAGCTTTTCATTCAGCTCCGTACTTTCCATTAATAGCTCAATGGTTTTTATGCTGGCAGCTACATCCGCAGGTGTAAGTGATGTTGAGAATAAGAATGGTCTGCTGCTTACTTTCAGCCAATCAATTAAATCCTTCTTGCCGGCCACATATCCGCCGACAACACCGATTGCCTTTGAAAGTGTCCCAATTTGAAAATCAATTTTATCGGAAAGTCCAAAATGCTTAACCGTTCCCGCACCTTTTCCTAAAACACCAGAACCATGGGCATCGTCTACATAAGTGATAAGATCAAATTCTTCAGCAATTTCGACAATCTCTGGCAGCTTTGCAATATCTCCATCCATTGAGAAAACGCCATCAGTGATCACCATGATTTTGTTGTATTGGCCGGACTCCTTTGCTTCTTTCGCTTTTGCTCTTAGGTCGTCCATATCTGAATGGTTGACCCGAATAATTTTTGCTTTGGAAAGACGGCAGCCATCAATAATGGAAGCATGGTTTAATTCGTCAGAAAGAATGGCATCATTTTTGTCCATAACTGCGGAAATCGCAGCCATGTTGCAATTGAATCCTGACTGATATGCGATTGCTGCCTCTGTATGTTTGAATTCGGCAAGCTTTTTTTCAAGCCTTGTGTGCAGCTCAAGTGTTCCATTGATTGTGCGGACCGCACCTGCCCCAACTCCATATTTTTCAACTGCTTCAATTGCAGTCTTCTTAAGTCTTTCGTCTGTTGCCAAACCTAAATAGTTATTGGAGGAAAGATTGATTAACTCTCTGCCGTTGATTTTAATAATCGGACCATTTGGACTTTCAAGGGGGTCAATCACATTGTAAAGCCCTCTGCCTTTCAAATCCTCCAGGTTATCTTTTAAAAAAGAATCTAAAGTTTTGCTTGTCATTTAAAAATCCTCCTATACATTTTTTATTAGATGTCGCCAACTCATAAACAATTGTTTTTCTAGAGCGGACATTGAATTTACTGATCAGATAAGGCTATGTAAAGGTTTCACAATCATTACTTTATCACATTTTTTTATTTTGTACACTTATGGAGGACACAGTTTTATAAAAGTTCCTGTTTTATTAGTTTGTCCCTTTAACCCAAAGAGTTTCATTATTAATTAAAATTGTTGCTTTTATATATATACAATTTTAAGAACGCCAACCTACGTTCACTATGTTGAATAAATATACGTAAAATTGAGCTGTTTACTCTATCTAATCCAAGGGAACGAATTCTACATAGTAAATTGGTCAGGCTTAAAGCCTATGGAGGTTAAAGAATGAAACACCCTTTAAATGTTACATCGGAAATTGGAGAGCTAAAAACGGTTCTTTTGCATAGGCCGGGGAAAGAAATTGAAAACTTAACTCCCCAATATTTAAAAAGGCTTTTATTTGATGATATTCCCTTTTTGCCTGCAATTCAAAAAGAACATGATTATTTTGCAAACATTTTAAGCAATCGGGGGATTGAGGTCTTATACCTGGATAAGCTTATGACAGAAGCAATACAACATGAAGAAGTACGCCTTTCTTTTATTGAAAAGGTTTTATGTGAAAGCCAATCTAATATAAACGGATCCTATAAAACGGTGAAGGAGTATTTGTTATCCCTTCCTGCAGATGAATTAGTCAGCAAGGTAATGGCTGGTGTCGTGAAATCAGATATTGATCAGGAGAAAAAAGTCCATCTTCATGAGCTTATGCCTGACCATTATCCATTTTATTTGGACCCGATGCCAAATCTTTATTTTACCAGAGACCCGGCAGCAGTTATTGGCGAGGGGATTACCATTAACCGCATGCATGAACCGGCAAGGAGAAGAGAATCCATCTTTATGGACTACATCTTGAATCACCATCCCCGTTTTAAAAAGCATGAAATACCAACATATTTTAAGCGGGATGATATTTATTCGCTTGAAGGCGGGGATGAACTTGTTCTTAGTGATGAGGTCGTTGCAATCGGAGTAAGTGCGAGAACATCCGCACAGGGTATTGAAAAGCTTGCGCGGGAATTATTCAGCCGCCAGGCAGCCATAAAAAAAGTGGTTGCCGTTGAAATACCGAAAATAAGGGCGTTTATGCACCTTGATACTGTGTTTACGATGATTGATCACGATAAATTCACCTACCATCCTGCAATAGAAGACAGTAACGGCAGTATGAAGATCTACATACTGGAACAGGAAAAAGATTCAGATCAATTAAAAATCACAGAGAAAAACTCTTTTACAGAAACGCTAAAAGAAGTATTAAATCTCGATGAGCTAATACTAATCCCTTGCGGAGGGGGCTGCCCAATCGCCTCTGCACGGGAACAGTGGAATGACGGCTCCAACACTCTCGCCATCGCTCCCGGCATTGTCGTCACCTATGATCGCAACTACGTCTCCAACGACATCCTCCGCCAAAACGGCGTAGAAGTCATCGAAATCCTAAGCTCAGAGCTATCAAGAGGCCGCGGCGGCCCAAGATGCATGAGCATGCCAATATTGCGGGAAAATATCAGCTAATAAATTCGGGTGGTACCAGGTACCACCCGAATTTTGTCGAATGAACATTAAGCAATTGCAAGTTTATTCTATTGCCTGATGATCATTGCTAAATATCTATTCACTTGTTTCTTCTATAAGATATACCCTTCTCTTTAGCTTATATTGAAGTACACGGTAAAATAGTTTAGGCTTGGCTGTTTTCTTTGTTTCCTTTCCCCTGGTGCCTTGCCATTTTATCAAGGTAGTTGCCAAAGCTTAGCCACCGCTGAAGCAATATAACCTCCTTCCATACCTCTTTACAAGATCAAACCCCAGTCCTTTTTCAGAAAATTCCTCTGTTCCTATTAATTCAATGACCTGTGTGTAGATATGGAACTTTATTGGACCGGCAGACAGCCTTCCCCAATCTCTTTAACCCTGCTTTTATGGGCCGTTCACACTTTTCCACCTCAAAAATTAAATAAGTGAACTAAATTTTCAAAAGCTGTTCTTTTAAAGAACAACCTTAATATAAATATACTAATGCCCTTAAAACAAGCATCTATTTTAACATTCGTGAAGTATTTATAAAAAACTACTTATTAATAATTTATTTTTATTTATAATTATTATAAAT
>NZ_JAGGQS010000046.1:0-50716 GCF_018613175.1 Bacillus sp. ISL-47
CATAAGGACCCTTCTTCCCGATGAAATTTTGTGTGGTAACTTTATTTTATCAGAAGTGGTCCTTATTTTAATTTAAAATATTGAAAGCCGGTGAAATTTTACTCGTCGTAAAATTTCACCGGCTTTTTCATTTCAGAGGTGGGTTTTGTCCCAGCCTCTTTGTTTGATTTTTTCATAAAGAGGTGTTGGTTGCTTGCACACCAAAAGTGTTACTTTATCACAGGGCTTTAACCGTGGGATTACTCCACTAGTTACCTATCAGCTAATGACGTCTTGGCACATACTCAGATTGGACTTTCACGAATTAGCAATTAGCGGCATTGCTGGCACACATAAGAAAAGGCTGCTTTTTAGAAGCCAAATCCTTAAGTAATCCACCCTAAAATTGAACAACTGAGCAGCTTCAGAACAAATGTCACTTTTCAGGCTTCAGAATGGTTCTTTGTAAAGGAACGCCTCCCATAGAAATATTCCGTTCAATGAAAATATAGGGACGGCCATCAATGATAAATGTTCGATTTCCTTTATAACTGACCTCTCTCCCTTGTTTGGCAAGTTCATGCTCTATCGCTTTAACATACTCGCTAAAATTCATATACCTCTCATCGAAATCAATGGTAATATGGTCTTTTCGATATCCCATAAGCCAATTAAAACCAAGCAAGCCTAGCCCAAACATCGCTAAAAATAAAATTATTTCCATATTGATTTTCACCTCATTTTTTTTGATCGATTCCTTTCTCCATCTATGATTAATGTATGATTTATAAAATATATCGTTTCTAATAAACAATGAATTCAGCATAATCAACTTCAACCGAATAAACACTAGCAAAAATAACGACTTCTTTTAAAGAGCGCTAAGCTCTTAAAATTACGCTTTTTAATATTTCAATAGATTATATTGGTTCTTTATCAAGCTCTAAACCGTGATTTGCACCATCAACTACTTTTAATATCATAATTAAGAAAAGCTGCCTAAATGACAACTCATAACTTTAATCCAAGGACCAAACAAGCGAAGCATAAAAAAATGACTATAGGAAATGATACAACCGAGGTGGTCATTGTGGTTCGTAAAATATTGCTTTCATTAGTTTATATTTTTTTCCTGCTTAATCTATCAATAGTAAGTGCACAAAGCAGTAAGAATATTGAACTTCTTGATATTGAAAAAAATAAGATAACAAAAACAGCCCAAACTAATCCGGAGATACAATTAGAAGCTGAAACAATTATTAAAGAAATTGATGATGTTGTTAAAAAGTTAAAACCTGTCCCAGACAAAGGTTATATGATCAAAATACCCCTTGAGCCATCTTACCGATTAGACAATAAATGGATGAATGCAATGGTTGATGAAGTGATCATTATTATTCCAGAAAATGAAAAGCCATATTTACTAATATTCGATGATGAAAATAACCCTTATTTTTTTACGTTCGATACAACAATCGATCTGTTACGAAACACTTTAGATTTACCGCAATAATAGACCTCGTGTATCACAAACCTGCCCGTTATCACATAAAATTCGCCGCTGTTTTGAAAGTCTGGGCCATCACTATTTACGTCCGTGACTACAATAACAAATTAAAGAGAAACGCCTTCAAAATGTTCAACTGTTGGAAATGGGTCATAAAAATGATGCAGCTGTTTTTTCCATTCTTGATACTCTTTCGATTGCCTAAATCCAACTATATGGTCTTCTAATGATTCCCACTTTACCAGCAATAAATATTTCCCCTTAACTTCCATACATCGCTGCAGCTCAAGAGATATGTACCCTTTCATTGAAGAAATAATTTTTGAGGCTTCACGAAATGCTTCTTCATATTCTTCTTCCATCCCTTGCTTAACTTGCAGCATTACAGCTTCTAAAATCATGAAAATAACCCCTTTCCTAAATGTATATCTTTTTATAGGTTTTTCTTATTTTCCCATTTCACTTGCCTGTCTGGCTAGTCGAATATTTTAAAAAAACTGCCGCAGCAGTCCTTTCGCACACTGAGCTAGTACAAAGTTATCCCTTCTTTATCCCGAAAAAACAAAGTCTCTGACCTGTGGTCAAAGACTTTGCTTTTTAAAATATGATTTATTAAGTAAACCAATCAATATATTTCAGATAATATCCCTAACAGCACCCTTTGTTGCTGTTATATAAAGGTTTCCCAAAAAGCCAGGCTTTTAAGACACCTTATAATAATCATTAAAAACTATCATTCACACAACTCACATTGTGCTGATATCAATTACGAATCGATACTTCACATCTGAAGCTAATACTCGTTCGTAAGCTTCGTCAATCTGGTCGGCAGTAATGACTTCAATCTTAGGAACGATGTTATGCTTTGCACAGAAATCCAGCATTTCCTGAGTTTCACGGATGCCTCCAATCATTGAACCTGCAAATGAACGGCGATGACCAATAAGAGAGAACACATTTACTGACAATGGCTCTGCAGGGGCACCTACGTTTACCAATGTTCCGTCAAGAGTGAGCAGTGAGAAGTAAGCATCGATGTCGATCTTCGCACTTACCGTGTTAATAATTAAGTCAAAGGATCCGGCAAGTTTCCCGAATGTTTCCGGATCACTTGTGGCATAGTAGTGGTCTGCACCGAATTGCAAACCATCTTCCTTTTTATTCAATGTTTGTGAAAGAACGGTCACTTCTGCACCCATCGCATGGCCAATTTTTACAGCCATGTGGCCAAGACCGCCCATACCGACAACCGCTATTTTCTTTCCTGGACCAGCCCCCCAATGATTTAGCGGCGAATAGGTGGTAATCCCTGCACAAAGCAGTGGTGCTGCAGCGTCAAGCTCAATGCTATCAGGAATTCTGACGACGAAGTCCTCTGTTACGACAATGTGGGTAGAATAGCCGCCTTGTGTTGGCTCGCCGTATTTGTCCACACCAGCGTAGGTAGGGACATTTCCTTTGAGGCAATATTGTTCTTCTCCTTTACGGCAGTTATCACATTCGCCACAGGAGTCAACCATACATCCGACCCCTACCCGGTCACCAACCTTGTACTTTGTGACCTCGGCTCCTATATCTGTGACAATTCCTGCAATCTCGTGCCCGGGTACAAGCGGATAGCTCACGGGACCCCATTCTCCGTGTGCCGTATGGATGTCTGAATGGCATATTCCTGCATATTTAATTTCAATTAGAACATCATGCAAATCCAGGTCTCGCCTTTTAATTTCAGCCGCTCTAAACGGTTTGTCCGGACCGTCAACTGCTCGTGCTTTAGCAGTTATCATGAATTAAAACCTCCAATAATTATATGTTCAAGAGAATGGCTTGAACCAGGTATAAATGAAGATCCCATATGCCTGCTTCTTCTCTTCAAAAACCATGTTAATCCTTATAGTTAACTCTAGGGCAAGCGATAAATAAAAAATTTTTTCCCTATGAAGTGACTTTGACATACAGAAGATACCATGCTAACATCCCTTCATAACCTCTAGTTAACTCGAAGTCTATATCTATAAAAATAGGAGATTAATAATGAAGACATATTCGATTAGTGAAGTTGCAAAGGAATTAAATCTTACGGTATATACTCTTCGATACTACGACAAGGAGGGACTTATGCCTTTTGTCGAACGCACACCAAGTGGAAACCGATTGTTTAAAGAATCCGATATCAGCGCTTTAAGAGTAATTGAATGCCTGAAAGCCACAGGGATGCCTATTAAGGAAATTAAGAATTTCATTGATTGGTGTTCTGAAGGGGATTCCACGCTAAAGCAAAGATATGATATGTTCCTGGAACGAAAAGCAAATGTTGAAGCACAGATGGAGGAACTAAAAAAAACGATGGAAGTGATCGAGCATAAATGCTTCTACTACAAGACTGCATTGGATGCCGGAACAGAAGATATTCATAAAAAAGATAAAATAGAGATTAATAATTAATAGAAAGCCACCTGTATTTCATAAACTTTTCTATTTTTCAGTTGATCAATAGTAATATGCTATAGAATAATAATATGTTAACCTATTATTATTCTAGTTAACTTTTAAACGTAATCGTCCTGTCGACTGGGGGAATTTTATGTATAAGCTGCGCGGTCATCATCTTTTTTGCCTTTTGGGTTATCGGGGGATGGGCTATTCCCAGGAATATGTGGAAAATATGACACGCTTACATGAAACCTTGAGGACCAATCCCAAGACATGGATTCAGCTTGTAAAGGGACCTGATCAGCTGTGTGAAAAGTATCCTAACTCAGGTGAGTACCACTGCCATCACGACAATATTTATGAAAGAGATGCTGCTATTCTAGAGAAATTGGGGCTTAATATCGGGCAAATCCTATATTGGAAGGACATTGAGTCTAGCATCCAAAAGTATGTCGTGCCCTCTGATATTCAAACCATATGTGAAAGTTGTTCCTGGCGCTCCTACGGGGTTTGTGAAGAAGGTATTCAAGAGATTCTTGAAGGGAAGGGGCTAAGGGAGGTTAAATAAGCCTCCCTTTTAAATGTTCGTATTTTTGTAAATAGTACAATTAACGGAATGTATTCTCATATATCTATTCATTCTTGTAAATTAACCTTCCCCGTTAGCACAATAAAAAAAGCTGCCTAAATTGATGCTCCGGCCTTCAACTCATTAAAGCTGGTTCCAAGTTATGGTTTCTACATCTTTTATTTCCACTTCACCAATACTTAGTAAATGTGGAATGTAAGGAAACAAACCAAACCTGTTACCTTTTTCATTCTGAGTTTTGTAATATTCAAATGTATCTCTGGGCAGTCCTCTCATTTCTGTATAAGCCTCAATATCCAATAGCTTAATTTCATCCTCCTCAAGATCTTCAGCAGGACCTCTGTATTTTTCCTTTGTGTAAAGGTAATAAGCATTCTGATTATCTTTGAGTTTTTCAATGGGAATCTTGAAGAAGGGTTGAACCTCTTTTGTTTTTATACCTAAACTGGTTAATGCTTCATATACGTAATAAGGATGCATGGGTAAAAAATGAAGAACATCATTCCATAAGCAGTTAAGTTTAGGAATCTGCCTTGTCAGTAATTTTGATCTCTCTGGATGGTCAAAATACTTTTTTGTATAACTGTTATACAAGTTAGGATGAGCTTCTTTTAATGAATTCAGAGGAATTAGATTGTCTCCCTTCATCTCTTTTGGAACCATATGATATACAAAACTCTGCACGACAGCACCTCCAGGTTTTGATACTAATTCAACTAGAAATCCTTATTTTCCTGTTAGCTTAAGTGCATTTCTTCACAACCTTCTTTATATACTTTTTTATGAAAAGCCAATTCCCTTATTAAGTGGAATTCTATAATCTGGCCCTTTTCAGGAATAAGATGCTTTTCTTATTTCGTGGAGTAATAAGTAACTTGAATCATTTTAATGAAAAATCAATAATATTTATTTATAAATTAATTATTTTAACTTTTATAAAATAAAAATTAAATTTAATTATTTACAATTTCATTTTATCGATATATAATCAATTCAAATTAAAGGAAGGAATTTCAAAATGGCCTATAAAGTAATAACAAATTGTCCTGTCTGCAGCAAAACATTAAAGATTACAAAGCTGCAGTGCTCTCATTGTCACACTACGATTGAAAATGAATTTGAATTATCTAAGCTGGCCTCATTATCAAAGGATCAGCTTCATTTTGTGGAAGTATTTTTAACCTGTAGAGGGAATATCAAAGAAGTTGAAAAAGAACTGGGGATATCGTATCCGACGGTTCGAGGCAAGCTAACAGACATTATTTCATCTCTTGGATATGTGCAGAAGAAAAAAAATGAAGTAGACGAGAAAAAGGTTGTCACCATGCTGGAAAATGGCGAAATCACTCCAGAAGAAGCCATTAAGCTATTAAAAAATGAATAAGGAGGAATTTACCATGAAAGACGAAATTACAAGAGTGTTAACAATGGTGCAAGAAGGAAAAATTGATGCAGATAAGGGATCAGAACTGATCCAAGTATTAAAAGAGAAAGACGAAACAGGCAGTAAGCTATTAGAAAAACCGACTAAGTATTTAGATAAAACATTAAAAATTCGTGTTGTATCAACTGAAAATGATAACGTCACAGTCAATTTGCCCTTAAAACTTGTCAAGGTCGTATTAATGACTGGACACAGCATCGCGTCGAGTATTCCTCAATCAGAAAAATATGTAAAGGATATTGACATAAACCTTATTATTGAAGCTATTGAAAATGAGTTGGATGGCCAAATTGTTGATGTTAAGTCGGCAAACGGAGATACCGTTTCTGTCATCATTGAATAGTGATTTGCTTATGCTGTATATAAAAGTGAAAGCAAAAGACGTTCGGTTCACCATCCCAATTCCATACGCCATTTTAAACATCGCTTTTTCAATTTTGTCATCAAAACTTTTCCATCAATATGCAAACAAATGGACAAAAGAGCATTTCGAAAGAAAAAAACTGGGCTTTACTATTCCACTGATAGACAAAAAAACACTTAAGCCAATCGTGAAGGAACTGAAAAATCAAAAAGGGATCCTGCTGGTAGATGTCAAAGCTAAGGATGGTACTGAGATAAAGGTTAGACTATAATTTTTTATAGAACTACACTGGCTTTTTTATTTAACTCACGTATAGCGGCAGCGTCAGGAAACCACTTTTACTATGTAAAGAAAAGCCTAATTAAAACGTGTAATTTCTCGCTTACAATACTGAGAAATTAGACTTTGGCTACTTCATAAAAACCAGCATACCATATTATAAAATTCTATATCATCGAAAAATGTTGACAAACTATTAGCTGGTTTATTTCCCCATCACTACTTAGTTGATTAAACACTTGTAGTCATTCCATCACTTCTGCCCTTTCCTTCAATTAGCAATAGTGAATCTTCTTCGTATAAAAAACCGGGTGGTGCCAGAACTAGGCATCACCCGGTTTTTAGCATACTTATCAATCTTTAACAGTGTCTATAGGTTTATCAACACCTTCTTCAACCGCCCTATCTTCATGATTGGGTTTTACTCTTTTAATAAAGAAGGCTAGAATGAGTGCGATAACCGCAATGAATGCGGAAATGAAGAAGGTAAAGTTAATACCATGCAGCATCGCTTCATTCATGATTTTCTGCTGCATATCAGTAGCAGACTGTGCAGATGGCAGTGCTGCACTTGCACTCATATTGGCCATTGCGTCAGCAGCCAGCTCCTCTGCTTTCTCTTTCGTTCGGTTGTTCATGACGGTAATCAGCAAGGCGGAACCAATAGCACCAGATACCTGCTGCAGTGTATTGTTCATAGCGGTTCCGTGCGGATTATTTCTTGCTGGCAGCTGATTCAAACCATTTGTCATTACAGGCATCATGACCATGGACATTCCAAACATACGAAAAGTATACAGAACAACAAGGGTAGAATAAGCAGTTTTCATAAAATAGAATAGCGATCATGCCATATGGCGGTTTTTTTGTACAGCATTGGTTTCCTGCGACATATAGAATCACTTCTGCTTTCTATGCGAAGTTGGTTTATCGTATAAATCAAACTAAGTCAGGCTTGAATGAAACCTTCCCGCAATACGTTTCGCAAAAACGGGCTCGGTTCACCGACGCTGTAGAGCTGCAATTCATGCATAGCTCTGGTGCAGGCAGTATAGAAGAGTCGGCGCAGACTCTCATCTCCGTATACATGCTCCGATGCATCATAAATAATGACGGCTTCAAATTCGATGCCCTTTGACAAATACGACGGTACGACAACGACTCCTTGTTCATATTCAGTCGAGCTGCTCTTCAAGAGTTTAATGTCAACGATGCGGGACAGGGCTTCATATGCACGTAAACTTTCTTCAGCGGATTTGCATATGATCGCAATACTATTAAGGCTTTGACTACGTAAATCAGCGACTTTGGAGGCAATGCAGCTGTGCAGTTCTGCGTGATCGGTTACTTGTTTCAGCTCGGGCCGCTCACCACCCCGTTCAAAAGGAATAATCTTATCTCCATTCGGAACGAGTCGCCGTGTAAATTCAATGATCGGTTTGGTAGAGCGGTAGCTCCGTGCTATATTAATAACTTCCGTTTCATCCGGTCCGTAAAGGCTGGTAAGTGTGTTGAAATCAACATTTTCGCTGGCATGGGCGAAAATGGCCTGATTAAAGTCACCGAGCACCGTCATTCTTGCCGCAGGAAACAAGCGCTTCAAAAACTCAAATTGAAAGGGGGAATAATCCTGAGCCTCATCCACAACGATGTGTTTAATTGAGCTGTTCGTCTGAAAGCCTTGAATCAGCTCTTTCAAAAGTAAATACGAAGTAGCATCCTCATAAAAAAGTTTATCTTCATCCAGCATTTCAAGCGTTGTTTGACATATAGCCTCCCACTCCGCCGGCGTCTCTCCTTCAATCCAATGATTGATCTGATTAGAATCAGCAAAAAGCTGCTTGTATATCGCCTTAAAATCGATAAAACGAAGCGCCCGAATTCGTTTTCGCAGCGGCTTTAGCTTTTTTCGAACAATCAAGCGTGCTAACAGTTCAGGCTCGATATCATAATCATGAATCGACTCTCCTTTAAAGCCGCGTTTTTTTGCTAGGTAGGTATGTGCCTTATGATATTCCTCATTGCTAAGCAGCTCGATTTCCTCCTGCACCCATGGCTTAGTCCGTTCTACCTTTTCGGCTTCATTTATTTGCTTAATTAGCCAATCCTTCAATTTTTCAAGTCTATTATGGAAGCGGAGTGAGGAGTCATGACTGTAAAACCTTTCTGCTATTTGTTGTGCAGGAACGATTGGATTGCCTCTGAAGGTAATGTCTTTAAATAGCATTCCTGATGTTTCCAGTGATTGCCTATAGGATTGGATTGCCTCAAAAAAACGGGCAGATGCTTTAAAACGGATGCTCGCAAGCCTTGACGTGTAAGAAGGCGTATTCACCGCAGTTAAAACATATTCCAATTGCTCGTAAGGATTTTCAACATGGAATTCTTTACTCAGACGATGATCCAAATACTCCTGAAATGTGACCTGCTGCATATTCTCTTCACCAAGTTCTGGCAGCACATTGGACACGTAACTGCTAAACATGGAATTAGGCGAAAAAAGAATGATTTGATCAGCATTCAGATGATCTCGATATTTATAGAGCAAATAAGCAATCCGCTGCAGGGCAGCCGATGTCTTGCCGCTGCCAGCTGCACCATGAACAATGAGCAGCCTCCCGCGGTCATGACGGATAATCCGGTTTTGCTCCTGTTGAATAGTCGCTACGATATTGTGCATTTGTTTGTCAGTGCCTTTTCCCAGAACCTGCTGTAAAATTTCGTCTCCAATGGTGAGACTCGTATCGAACATGGATTCAAGAATGCCGCCGCGGATCAGATATTGCCACTTTTTCTCCAATGTGCCTTGGATTATGCCTCCAGGTGTTTCATACTTAACGGGACCAGGCTGGTAATCGTAGTAGACACTCGAAATCGGAGCCCTCCAGTCGTAAATAAGGAAATCATCGCCACTAGAATCACTAAGCGAGGAGATGCCAATATAGATTTGGTCCTGAGTTGAAGTACCTTCTTCCATAAAATCGATCCGGCCGAAGTAGGGAATCTCCTGCATTCGGCGCAGCGTGGACAATCGCTTGGTTGCATGCCTATGGGTGGTTTGGCTTACGGACAGAGCTTGAGCCTCCTGCCTTAAGCCGATGATGGTCTCAAGGTAATCATCAAAGGTATCCGTATTTACTTTGATTTCATCCCAAAAGTGTTTGCGGATCTGAACCACTTCGTTTTTTCGCCTGGAGGTTTCTTCTTCTAATTTGTTCATTTCCTCTGTAATGTTCTCCATTACACTGTCCAATCGTTTTTGCTCCTGCTGAAGTTTTGAATTCATGCAAACACTCCTCGAAAAAATTTTTTATTAAAAGAGTTGACTACAGACCGGTGGACATTGTATAATTAAAATAGGGATAATATACATAAATACTTAAAAGTAATGCACACCTATATAAATTTACCACATATTCTCTATCTATTCAATGACTTTTAATAAGAAAAAAGAGCAGTGTTTTACGTTTCCAGCGTAAACACTGCTCTTTTTCTTATTCTGTTAACCTGTCAGTTTGTATAAGGTCACCCAATATTTTTGGTTGACCATTTCTCCTGGCTAGCCGCTTATCTTCGGGTTTAAATTATTTCTGGCTTCTTTTCATGACATTAAGGCTTGTTTTTTAATTTAATGATTTCAAAAGCTGCCTGTTCAGCTGACTGAAGGGCACCTTCAAGATGGCCGCCATATTGTGAATTCGTCTCAGTACCAGCAAAAATAATTTTCTTTTCCCATACCCCAGCTTTTGGCGGCTGACCATAACTCGGAAAATCCCTAAGCGGGTCCAGGTCTTCCTCAACTGCAGTTTCGGAATCTTCGGCCCAATCCTTATAAAGGATAGCCTTTACGTTTTGGGCGGAGGTTCCAAATAGCCTAACCAATTGGCCGATGACCAACTCCAAGACCTTTTCCTTTCCCAGTTCCCGGCGCGTTTTTGCTGGCATTCCGAAGAAACCAAATAAAGCGCCAGATCCTGTTTCAGGAGAAGCATCATGGATTTCCTGCAGAGGTCCAACCCAGCTCGATGCGAAGCCAGAGAGCCCTGATTCTCTCCAAAAGGGGCGATCATAGACGGCAACCGCCTTAGCCTGCCCTGCCATCCATGTCGGTTTGCCAGCAAGGTCAGTCATTAGATTTGCAGGGAGAGAAGGAAAGAATTCAATATGACGAGCCACAATCCGGGGCGGCAGCCCTATGATAACAGCACCTGCAGTTACCTTTTTTCTCTCTCCATCAGCAAGGGCTGCTTCAACGGTTATAGTACCAGCTTCATCTTGTCGAATGGCTGTTACGCGCGTTTCTAACTCGACAACCCCCGAGGGAATAGTATCTGCTACAGCCTTAATAAGGGACTGCACACCTCCTGTAAATCGAATCGACCTCGCTCCAGCATTTTCCGGCAGTACATAACGCTCTGGCGGTTCGTCTTGGAATCGTTCGGAAAGCATTGCCCCTTTGGTGTACTGAACGAAAGTTCCTAAATTCAGTTCTTTCACAAGGCTGGTAATCGCGCTCTCAAACTCAGGCCAGAACCATGTCGGCCCGAGGTCAAATTTGCCCAGGTCAGGTCTGTTTGGATCAGAAACGCTCAAGACCCTGCCGCCAATCCGATCTCTAGCTTCTAGAACCTTACATTGGATGCCCTGTGCAGCAAGTAAAGACGCAGCCCGGAGGCCACTTAACCCAGCTCCAACTATGACTACAGGATTGTTCACATTCTTTCCTCCTTCCAAACGTGTTTATGCTGTATGAATGCACATGTGATAAAGCTATTTCTTTTTTATAATCGTCTTTTCTAAATGAGTTTTCCCTATGAGACAAAATACCTTACTTCGCTCGATAGATACCGGCCCAATTTTATCAAGATGGCTTCCAGGCCATCGGATAATTTTCAAAAGAATTAATCGACTGATACGCATCCTTTATCAACATTTTTTACAATAAAGTCATTATAACCCTTGCCGCTTTTTTGTACTAACCTTCCCTCTAGCACAATAAGAAAAAGCTGCCTGGTTTGGCAGCTGAACTTGAATTAAAGTGCCCTTTAGTTTATGTACATTTTGCATGAATGCGTTATTCTTATGCAGCAACCCTGTCCTACTTTTTCATCTATTTAAAAAGCAAAACCCTATAAAGGTTCTGGTTGCTTACTCATTAACAGTGCGCCCGTCAAGCCGATAAATTGCATGCGTGAACTAAAATCAGATAACGCTTTCGTATATAAATAATAGATTGGTTTCATCATAGCCTCCCAAAGAATGGCGGCTAAAAGAAGTGTACGTCCCCCTTATTAAGGGCGTACACTGATGATTGATTGTATAATCATACCTCCTCAAAAATCATAAATAAAAAACTAGAGCGGAAGGGACGTGCTTCCATTGCCCGCCTTATTTCCCTTTTATTATATGTTTATCTTTTCTAAAAAGTATAAGGGGGAATAAAGGACCATACTCACCCCCTATTCAAATGATAGATTAACTGGACAACGCCTGAGGAGAACGACCTTGTATTTACCAATTTCAAATTTAATCTCGTTTGTATATCATGAAACAACGGTTTTCCTTCTCCCAAAATAACAGGATGAACAGATAGTCTAAACTCATCAACAAGCCCTAAATTTATAAAACCGGTAATAAGACTGGCTCCACCATATAGCCAGATGTCTTTACCAGGCTTATTCTTTAACTTATTGACTTCTTCCACTATCTGATCATTTATAAATATCGCTTGATTATCCGTTCCTTTAAGCGATCTGGAAAACACATATTTTTGTTTGCTATGAACTGCTTCCCACATTTCTCTTTCAGTTTCAGGATCTTCTGTTTCTGGAGTAAATTGTCCCCATAGCTCATAGCTTTTTCTTCCATATAAAATGGCATCAATTTGATTTAAGAAATGACCAAACTCCATGTCCGGGTCCATTATGCACCAATCAACTTCTCCATTTTTCCCTTCAATAAAGCCATCTAACGTAACTGCTAAATCTAAAATGATTCTTCTCTGCTTTCCCTCCATAGACAAAGCTCCGCCTCCTTTTATGTATTATTTTTCCGCTTCATAACAATAGAAAAAACTCGCACAAGCTTGGCGAGCTTTCTTATCATAAGGCTGTTTTCGCAAACTTTGTTGCTTTTTAAACAAATATTGTAGAGAGGTTGATTTCCGCTCCAGGCTGCTCGCTTTCCGCGGGGTGGGCGGTGAGCCTCCTCGGCGCGCTGCACCTGTGGGGTCTCACCTGTCCCACTCCTCGCGCAGGACTTTAAATAAGCTTCCTTGAAAAAACACCGCACGAAGGAAATGCGATAGCATTTTCGAGGAGCTCGCACCTTACGCTCCAATCAACCTAATTGTTCTATTCATAAATCTATTCAAAAACAACAATCTTTTAGAAAACAGCCTATCATAATCACCTGATAGCAGATGAATCATAAAAATTTTTCTTTAGACCAGCCGTTAATATTTAGCTATCTGTATAAAATTCAGACCCTTAGTGAGCCACGGAAACCCCTTGCACCATAGTAGGAATCTGCTCCGTTGTGGTACATAAAGACAGTGTCGTAGCGACGGTCACAAAAGATAGCCCCGCCCAGTTTTCGAATATGAGCAGGTGTTTGCACCCAGCTCGACGTTTTCTTATCGAAATCATCTAACTTCTGCAGCTCCCGGTATTGTCCCTCTGTTAAAAGCTCAATGCCCATGGCAGCGGCCATATCGATCGCATTGTTTTCTGGTTTATGCTTTTTCCTTGCCTCCAGTGCTTCACGGTCGAAGCAAACACTTCTGCGGCCTTTAGGACTTTCCGCTGAACAATCATAAAAAATGTATTCATCCTTCTCTTGATCATAGCCCACAACATCCGGCTCACCGCCTGTTTTTTCCATTTCATTGAGTGACCACAATTTTTCCGTATGAGCTTCAAGCTTAGCTTGTACTTTAGCCCATTCAAGCTCTTCATGGCGGTGCCTATTTTTTCCAAAACGGGCTTTCAATGTTTGGAGTAATTCTTCACGTTCGTCTAGTGACAACTCCTTTTTATTGCTCTTTGTCATGTTAGTTTCCTCCTTAATCATAATGGCTTTCTCTATATGTAGATATTTTTTCATGCAAATAGCTATGTGAATTCAGTTTACAATACAGTATGTAATTGAGTAAACCCACTCCTCCACAAACTGACTCGATACAAATAAAAAGAGATTACTTGGACTTCCTCGTTATCACAATAAAAGATGCTGACCAGTCCGGTTATATTAAAGAGACAGCTTCTTTATCATCGTATTTTAGGATGTTCTATTAGGTTCTCCGCCTTAATGGCATAACCTCCTGCTTCATAAGATATATTTATAGAAATTAACGTTTTTATTGGGGGGAGAAAATGAAAAACATCATTTTGTTTGCAGACCCTGGAATTGATGATTCCATTGCCATCATATATGCCCTTCTTAATCCAAAAATAAATATATTAGCGATCGTGTCCAGCTATGGGAACGTTACAAAAGAACAAGCAACAGACAACATTGCCTATTTACTCAAACTGGCCGGCAGAACGGATATCCCTATTATTGGAGGAGCTAATATTCCTTCATCCGGGGAGACTCCCAGGTTCTATCCTGAAATTCATGGCGAAGAGGGATTAGGTCCAATACGTCCCCCGGAAGAAGTAAAGGGAGAATTAACCAATTTCTCGGAGCTCTACAACATCATAAGAGAGAACCAAGATATAACAGTAGTCGATGTGGGGAGAAATACCTCTTTAGCTTCCCTTTTTCAATTAGGGGAAAATATATCAGATAGCATCAAGGAATTTTTTATAATGGGAGGAGCTTTCATGGTTCCTGGAAATGTAACCCCCTCAGCAGAAGCCAATTTCTATGGTGACCCTATCGCCTCTCAGCTGGTACTGACAAATTTAGATCATGTATATGTTGTTCCGCTCAACGTCACGAACAGGGCGATCATCACAATGGAGCATATTAAAATGATTCAGGAGATAACTGACAACCCAGTTATTGAGATTATGGATGAGGTCATGGAGTTCTATATAGAGGCATATAAAAAACTCATCCCCGGCATTAATGGCGCCCCCCTACATGATGTTTTAACACTCTTCCTTATGGTCAATCCGGACATGGGCCGTACGATTAGAAGAGAGGTGAATATATTAACATCGAATGATGGAAAAGGTACGTCCATTGCGGATTTAAGAGTCAGTTCCAAGCCTTCTGATAAGAATATAAACATTTTTCTGGATTTTAATTATCAGGAATTTCTTGAAGATTTTATAAGTGTTATGAGCTCTTCAGAAAATTCGTAAGCAGCAAAAATAAGGTGCCTGTCCGCTTATAAGGCAACTGAGGTCAGGCACCTATCTGCTAGACATTTTCCGTAATTTAAATAAACTCATTTTCTCCTCCAAATCTCCATCTTCCTTCCAAACGATAAAAAAGAGAAGTTCAGATTCCTTATCATAGTATCCGCAGTCATCACGGCACTCCCAATAAATGTAACCGCCCTTATCGATCGAGGGAAAACTCATATTATTATAGTGTGGATGAAAAGCAGCTTCTGCACTTTGAATTTTTTCTTTTCCTTTATACCTAACCTCAATGGTATAGCTGACATTAAGTCCAGCCAATTTAGAGTTAATCTCTACGTACCAATTTTCGTCTTCCCCCATATACCTAACCGTTTTGGTTTTAACCATCAACTCATAGAATGAAAACAACAGAAGGAATACGATTAATAATCCAATTAGTTTTTTATACATAAATTAAAACACCTCTTATCTAAGAGATGTTTCCTTTTCCAAAATATGACTGATTGCATACCTATTAAAACCTTTGAAACTATACCCTGACCCTGGAGCATCCTTTTATCCTTAAGCTTATCTGTTTGACTTCCAATAACGAAAGGAGTATATTAATTGATGCATCAATAATTGACCTATCAATCATTAAAAAGGTGGAGGATGCTTTGAATAATTTTTCCAAGGAAGAAGAGCTCATTGCCCAGCGGCTGTTTGAGCTTAATAAACAGACCTTGCCGAAGTTTGAACGCTGCACAGGGATCAGCCAGTCACGGCTTGAGATTCTGCGCGAGCTTTTCGAAGCAGAGGAAATCACCCAGCGCGCGCTTCAAAAGAAGGTAAATATTGACCATGCAGCTGTTACCAGGCATCTTAAGCAGCTTGAAGAAAAAGGAATGGTCATCCGCCGAAAAAACCCTGAGGATAACCGCTTTACTTATGTCCGCCTGACCGAAGAGGGCAAGATGAAAATCGCTGCATACTGCGAAGAAAAGCAGCGTTTTATTGGCAATGTCCTAAAGGGATTTTCAAATGAAGAGCGTACAACGCTTTTAGATATGCTTACACGCATTCAGGAGAATATAGAGAACATTTAATGACACCACGAAAAGGGAGAGTTCATCATGATTAAAACAGCCATAAACGACTTTAAAGAAATTGTGACAGGACGCCGTTCCATCCGCAATTACGATCCTAACGTAAAAATCAGCAGAGAAGAAATGGCCGAAATCCTGGAGGAAGCCGCTTTAGCTCCTTCCTCCGTTAATCTGCAGCCATGGCGCTTTGTGGTTATTGATTCAAAAGAAGGCAAAGAAACATTAGCTCCGCTGGCAAAATTTAATCAAAGACAAGTCCAGACTTCTGCAGCGGTTATTGCCGTTTTTGTGGATATGAAAAGCGAAGCATTTATCGAAACGATTTATAATACAGCCGTGGATAAAGGCTACATGCCTGCGGAGGTAAGAGATCAGCAAGTTCCAGCCATCAAGGGTCTGGTAGAAGCCATGACATTTGAACAAAAGAAGGAAATGAACCTGATCGATGCCGGCCTCGTTTCCATGCAGCTGATGCTTGCGGCCCGTGCGCATGGCTTTGACACAAATCCAATCGGCGGCTATGAAAAAGACCGCATTGCGGAAGCCTTCGACCTGGATAAAGAACGCTACTACCCTGTTATGCTCATTTCAATCGGCAAAGCCGCTGACCAGGGATACAAATCCGTCCGCTTGCCTGTTGAGACGATCACTGAATGGAAATAAATCTAGAGGAGGACTTGAAAAATGATTATTATTCATGCAGATTTTCAAATTCAGCCCGAACAGGAAAACGACTTCCTGGCTGAAATCCGCCCGTTAATTGAAGCTTCAAGGGCAGAGGAAGGCAATATTTCTTATGACCTTTTAAAAGATGCAGAAAAAGCCGGATCCTACACGATGGTAGAATTGTGGAAGGACATGAATGCTGTGAAATTCCATAATCAAACGGAACACTTTACCGGATTCACCGGGAAGGCTCAGCAGTTTATGGCTGCTCCTCCGCAGGTAAAGCTATATAATGCGGATGCAGTAAAATAAGGATCTATTATAACAAAAACGCTTGGATTCCAAGCGTTTTTGTGTTTTTACTTTATTTTATTTTCAACAGCAAAGGCAAACTCGGCCTTTCCTTGACTTACTTCCTGCTAGTCTTCCTTCTTCACCCATTCATCCTCTTCATTTTTCTCATACTTTTTCTTCACGGCACTCCAGGCAACCTTAAAGGCCGTTTCCTCCTCCTCATACTCCTCGCTTGCCGAGTTAAAGGCCTCCTTAAAAATTTCCTGTGCGTGATGCGGCAGATTGTCTTTAACAGATTCCGGCAGCTCGCTCAGTTGATCATATGGCATGAAGATTCCTCCTCTGCTTCTATTCTGTTAGGTATTTTTCCTGAAAAGGCTGTTTTCAAACACTTTTCGCCCAAAGAGCAATCAGCCATTATTCCACAAAAAGACGCTTGGGATTTAAAAACCCCAAGCGTCTATATTCTTGGCTATTAAAAAAACTGCACCAATAATCTCTACACACTGATTGCAATATTAAATGAATAAAGGGATTTCTAATCCTATTTTACTTTTTGTTTTCTTTATGATCATACGCAATCAGAATGACCTCTTCTCCCTTTTCCTCGCTTAACTGTTTTTCCAGGTTATACACCTGCTTCAAATCTCCATCCGATAAATGTGCAAATTGATATTGCTTATCCATTTTCATCACCTTTTCAAAAAGTTTTCAGGATACATAAAGTATGTGTTTTCTAAGCATTTTTATACAAAAAAGCGATGTTTCGCAAAGCTGCCAAGTAAACAAAATGTAACTAGAATGTCACTGTATGCGTGTTGTTTGTCATGATCTTCTCAGTATAGACTGATTCTGAGGAGTGAAAAAAATGAAAACAGTAGCTGCATCACAATTAAACTTTAAGAAAAGGTTATCTATGATTGAACAAAGGTCACTAGAAGACACGGTTAAGAGATGGCTCAACGATCCAGAGGGAAAACGAACGGACATACTCCCCCTTCAGTACACGGAAGACGTGTTTGCAAAGTTAGAGAGCAAAAAAGAAAGTCAATTTACCATTTATACAAACGAATATTTTAGATATGTAACCTTAACAGAAGATAACCAAATTATTATTGGCGTTTTAGACTCCAATCATTCCCTGCTGCATCGGGTATTAACTTTAGATCATCTTTTAGTATAGTTTTTAAAGTTTTTATTGAAGCGGAGGACGAACGATGACGAAGAAAACAGCGAGCATAGGGGATCGCATTTCTTTTCAAAGAAAAGAAATAACCATTGAAGGCGTTGTTGGCGCTGTAAGGGACAATAGTGTCATTGTTGAAATTTCAATGGAATCAAGCCAAAGGCTACATTATGATACAACCAAAACCGTCGTTAAACATTCTAATTATGCAGTATTACCATCCGGGACATCTTAATACTTTTACTTACATACGGTCAACATGCCGCATTTTTGTTTATCTGCTAACGAAGAGATGAAATGATGTACTTAAACAAAAAACTCGCCATCACACTGTGGCGAGTTTTTTGCAAAATAAATTACCGTCATTTTGGTACTAATATTTAGAAAAGGTCCTCAAAATAGCTGCGGACCCCCTACCTTTTAGATCCCCCAAATGGCAATGCTTATTACAGCCAGCACCAGGCTCAGCAGCAAGGACATGCCCCAATGCTTCTTATCGGTCATCTTAAACAACACATTCATGACCGAGCTAATCGCAAGAAAAATAAAGAAAACAAACAAGAAAATCATTAACTCCATCATAGCCTAACCTGCTTTCCATCTCGTTTCACCAGAAAATAAGAAACGCTTCCCATCATCCCTTCGAGACCTCTAGCCGATCTTTTTAATAACCGCCATTTCCTTCCCAAAACGATCGCCATGATCCTTAAAACCCAAACTTGCATATAGATGGTGCGCCCCCAGATTCTCCGGATTGTAGCCTACCACAATGTTCTTTACTTCAGGCAGTTTAGCCATTTCGGCAATCATAAGCTCTGTTGCCTTTTTGCCGATGCCCTTGCCTTGATATTCTTTATCTACCATGATTCTATAAATCCAGTAGCCATCCAATTCTTCCTGAACGGTATTATACATCAGGAAGCCGACTGCTATATCTTCAAAATAGATTGCGTATGGTTTTAAAGTGGTTTCAAATTTACTCTGTGCAATGGAAACTGCATTTGGCTCCACATAGGCTTTTTGTTCCTCTGCAAGCTCCAGCAGGCAGCAGTCATACCAATTGTCTGCTGTTACTTCTTCTATTCTCACTTTATCTGTATTCATACCTATTTCCCCTTTTCAATTTTTAGGGAAACGCAGTGATTTAGTTAGGCGTTCTCCCCTTCTTTTTATCCACAATACCTAAAGTTTTATTTAGCATATTGAACGCCCCCTTTTACTAAATTATCAGAAATAACAAGCCCCAGTTATTATACTATAATATTCCATTTACTGCGCACCAGGGATTTGAGTTATTTTTTATTGGAAAGGCCATATATAATATATTGATTCTTAAAAATTCAAAGGTTTTGCAATCCGCTTCCTTCTGTCGGACGCCTGTTTGCCTGTATGGCTGACAACGTAAATAGCATCTGCACTGCACTTATTTCCCTTTTCCCAATATGTGCAGTTATTTACTTCACAAAGAATGTCTATCACCTTCATTTTTCTATTTCCACTCTTCCTTCAAAATGGCATAATAATATTCATCCCACCACTCATCGCCATTAGGAATGCACTTTCTGAAAAAACCTTCACGTCTCATGCCAATTTTCTCCATAACACGATAGGAAGGCGGGTTCTCCGGCTGGCAGGTAGCGATAACACGATGAAGGCACAACTCCTGAAATCCATACTTCAACACAGCATAAGCAGCCTCGGTGGCATAGCCTTTATGATAAAACTTCGGATTAAACACCCATCCAATTTCGTATGTATGATCGCCAAAATATTTATGAAAAGAAATATGGCCAATCAGGTCGTTTCCATCCTTTAACCGGACAGCGAAATGCTTAGCCCCGTCTCCACTATTCTTATCCACAAACTCTTTTGCAGCTTCCTCTGAGAAAGTGCCTTCTGGAATATATTTCATTACTGCGGCATTTGACGTATATTCATAAACGGCCTGCCAGTCTTCTGATTGGAATTTTCGTATTTTCAATCTCTCTGTTTTTAGATCCATTTTGCTCTTCTACCCCTATCAACATTTATAAGCTAATTTTTCGTTAACTTAGCATGTAATTCCTTTAAAAAAACTGAACGCACATAAATTTTTTTATCCGCACAGAAAATGGGGGCTATCCGCACAGAAAAATATTATGCACATAAACCCTTTCATCCGGCATGCAAGTAGAACCTTCCTGATTTCTAAGAAAATCCCGCCCTCATATGCAAAAAATGCGAAGAGCGGGATAAATCCATGATCTTAATTCAATTTTTCATCCATCTCATCCAGTCCAAGCATTTCACAAGGGACACTTTCTTTAAGCTCATCCAGCTGACTGACAGCCAGTTTATACAGCTTTTCATCCTCATATTCCTCCTGGAAAAACAGACAGTTACCCGCTGCTTTCACCAGAACCTGGACCTTCATCTTTAAGGCCGATCCCGCAACGCTGTCTTCGTCCCCAAGCGACATGCCCGCTGGATTCGATTCTGATTCCGAAATATACACCTGCGCCCCGCCGATTTCTCTTGCAAAATCAGTTACTTCAGATAGAGAGTCTGCATGCTTCACGTTACCACCTCTCTTATCCTTTACCTCCAATTCGCCAGAGTTCAAACCCCTGCACAATGAAAAGTAAGGCAGCTGCAGTTAAAAGAAGGATAAAAATGTTTTTATAAAGCCAGCAGAAAATAATAACCCCAAATGAAGGAGAAGCCCGCCCAGCAGCATAAATCCAAGTGTAAAGATAAAACGCGGTGTTCAAAAATCCTTCATGGCTGATTTTCTGTCCTCTGGCTTCATTCTCAAAAAGCCAGCAGCCACAGCCGCTGCTGGGATCCCCCACATAAAATAAAAAAAGGACAATCGTTCAGTGTCCCTATCACTCCCGCCTTCCCTCAAAATAAACCGGCGGCTGACTTTTCTGCAGAATAGGATTGCATCATAATGCTTTTGCGGATAGATGGCGAATGGCAATTGCCCCATCACATCAATGCCATGGCTGCTATCCCCCAGCAAAACAATCCTTTTGTCTTTGATATATGGATCCATACAGGAAAAATCCTGGGCATCCTTTACTTCGCTGCTCTTGCGATTGATTTGTTCAATCCAGGCAGACCTCGTTGTTTTCCGCAATGGCATTCATCAGGCCTCCCCTCCCAATTGAACACGTTATTTTTGCCGATTCTCTGATCCTTTAACAAGACGAAAAACAAAATAATACACACCACTCAGCCCTGCAATTCCTAGTAAGGTAAGAAAGGGAAGTGAGTCTGAAAATAAGATCCCAGCTGCAAATAAGACAAAACAAAAAATAATGCCGAAGATCGTTAATAAAGAATGCCGTTTTTTCTTCAAGCGCTTCCCCCCTTTTGCTATTTCTGCTCTCTGCTCCTGATGTTTAACAGATAAATTCCCCACCACACAAGCAAATAGAAAAAACCAATTAACATATAAATGGCCCAGATTGAACCCTGCTGCAGCTGAGCAGCCATATATTCCATCTCGTTCAGATCCTTATCTCTCCCTATACTATTGATCAGACCAACGACAGGAACGGTTAGTGTAGAAATAACAGCGATAATAGACAGTCTGATCATTCTCTTCCTCATTACACTGTGAATCGACGTTCCGAAGGTTAGGATCAAAAATAGATAATAAATGATCCAAAACCAGCTGGGCAGAGTCTCCCCATACATCCTCTCACCTCATTCAATCTCCTCATTCGGCCAGCCTGTGCTGGAAAAGATTTAAAAAGGCTATCTCGAACTCCCAAAATGGGATTAGATAGCCTTTCAGTACAATTACTCATAACACAGCGATTCAATCGGACTCGGCCTTGACACTTTATTAGCCGGCAATAGACCGAAGATGATCCCAATCGCCATGGAGAAGAACAGGGCTCCTGCCACGACCTGCCATGAAATCAGCGATGGCCAGCCTGCAAAGAATGAAATCAGGGACGCTGATCCTCATCCCAGCAGTATTCCCAGCACGCCGCCAATTAGTGTCAGCGTCACGGATTCAATTAAAAACTGCCCCATGATTTGGCCCCTGGTCGCTCCAAGCACTTTTCGGACCAAACTTCCTTATTTGTTTTATACGGAATACATTTGAGGAAGGTTTCAATTTTTACCAAAATAAAAAGAGCAGCTGTAACTGCTCCATTTTTCTATCGCTCTTTCATTTTCCCTATTAACCACTTCGTTCCCTCAGCAAGCACACCCCCTACTATGATGGCGTAAAAGGTGCTCCGGTCGATAACTTTCGCTCCTGTCAGTGCAACTAATCCAATGATAAAGAAGATTCTCCAATACAAGAGGCCTTTTCCCATCTCCCCCTCCTTAGCTGCCGATCTCCTGCTCTTATATACGGAGCAAACTGCAAATAGTTTCAAGGAAGAATCTAAAAACCTATACAGCCTTCCGCTGAAAATACAAATATCCGCCCAAATAAAACAGCAGAAAGAATCCGCCAATAACCGTCAAAAGCTGCTCCCATGGAATGAAGAATAAATCATCCGTATTTGCAGCCGGATACATCATGGCAAAAGGCTGTGCCCACGGATAGTATGGTCCTGCTTTTTCCGAATTCATAGCTAAAATGGCCGGCAGGGTAAAAATAACGTTTACCGCAAACGGAGCGGCAAAGCTTTTGAACCACACGGACATCCACAGCTGCAAAGCCACCAGTGGAAATGTCGCCACCCAGCCTCCTAAAATGCTTTTCCAGATAATTTCGATTGGAAAAGGATCTGCCACCCCTTTAAACATTCCTGCGCTATAAATGGCAGCCAGGTACAATAGCTGAATCATCATAACCAGCAGAAGCACCAGCAAATACTTCGCAGCAAACACCTTGCCTCTTGTGACGGGCAGGGCAAGCAGCTGCTTCCATCCGCCGGCCTGATGCTCATACCGGCAGACAAGGCTTGCGAGAACACCTGTCATCAGCGGCAAAAAAAGAACTGCATAAGGGAGATTCATATAAATCAAAAGCATATACCATTCATTCACCATGCCGGCTGTTTCCGATGTATCTGCCCCTATCCCGGCAGCAAGCCCGACAAGCGGTCCGGTAAGGAGAATGATGAACACCTTCGATTTCCTTAGCTTATACCATTCCGATTTTAAAATGGACAGCATTTATTTCACGTCCCTTCTTGTAAAATCAATCATGCCGGCCGCATATAACAGAGCGCCCGTACTAATCCCAAGCATGACATTTACCAGCGGCTCATCCCACTCATTCAGGAGAAACGGCCACTTCCAAATCATCCAGTCCGGCAGTGTAAAAGCAACATACGTTAAAATCACGCCTAAAACCCCAGCGGCAATGGGCACTCCCTGATTCACGCTTACGGTGGCAATCCAAAGCTGCAGCGCCAAGATCGGCAAAGCAGCAAAGAATGGATAGAAGCTATACTCCAACAGCTCCCCAAAAGGAAACCCGCTTCCCAAATCCAAGAACAGCCCAAAAGCCAGCGTGAACAGCATCAGGAGCACAGAAGACACAATCAATAAAAAAGAAAGAACTGTAAACTTCGCTAAATACACACTCATTTTCGAAACAGGCAAGGCAATCATCTGTTTCCATGCATTTGTTTCATTTTCAATGCTCGCCATAAAAGATGTTAAAATCACAATGCCCAGCACTATTGCCAATGGTGTAAACGAATGGATGTTCCCTAAATAATACCCCCACCGATCCTCACTCTGCTGAAACAAATAGTCCTTCCGCACACCGTAATTGACCATTTGCATGGCAACGACGCCTATAGGCCCAAGTACAGTTAATAACCAGATCCCCTTCCGCCTGATCTTTATAAACTCGGCAGCCAGCAGTTTTCTCATCATCCAGCATGCTCCTCCCTCGTCATCTGAAGAAAAATATCCTCAAGCGAACGCTTTTCTTCTTCCACCCGATAAATAGAAAAGCCATCTTCCACAAGGCCCCGGACTGTTTCTGCCACTTTCTCATCAGAATGCTGCTGTAAAGATATAACGCCATCATTCAGCCCAGCCTTAATCCCCTTTGCCAATAGCGAACGCCACGCCCGATCACTCTCGCTGACTTTTAACAAGACTGAATCCTGCGCATACATCCGCATCGCTTTAATCGAATCCTGGAAAATCATCTTCCCCTTTGTCACGATGCCTACGGTTGTCGCCATCTGGTCAATCTCGGACAATAAATGGCTTGAAATCAAAACGGTCATTCCATATTCATCTGGAAGGCTTTTGATTAAATTTCGGATTTCAATAATACCGGAAGGATCCAGCCCATTGGTCGGTTCATCCAGAATGAGCAATTCTGGATTATTTAACAATGATGCAGCAATGCCGAGCCTCTGCTTCATGCCGAGCGAAAACCCTTTAACTTTCTTGCCGGCCACATCCGAAAGCCGTACAATCTCCAGTACTTCAGCAATCCGCTGCTTCGGCACTCCCAAGATCATTCTCATCGCTTCAAGATTTTCATTTGCCGTTAAATGCGGATAGTAGGAGGGCGTCTCCACAAGCGAACCCACTCTCGCTAAAATATTTAACCTTTCCTTCTTTAAATCTTTTCCAAAAATTTCGATTCTGCCTGAAGTCGGCTTCATCAGCCCTAAAAGCATCCGAATCGTTGTCGTCTTCCCTGCCCCATTCGGTCCCAGAAAGCCGTAAATCTCCCCTTTTGGGATTTTCATATCCAAGCCCGACACGGCCTTTTCTTGTCCAAATTGCTTTGTTAAACTTTCCGTCCTCACGATATATTCCATTTCCTCTCACCTCACTATCCATATTAGACAGTTAAGGTTAAAACGAGGGTAGAGGGAAGGTTAATATTTGTTTAAAAATAAACGGTTTAAAACGGCCAAACGGAAACAGCCATTTCTTTTTAAATACAAAATTGGCGGGAAAGGCTCAAAAATAAAACCCACATAAATAAATAGGATACAGAAAAGCGCTCAGAGTGTCCTGAGCGCTTCATTATTAGTAGTCATTAAACCCTATAACTCGTTATTCCCAATAAAAATGGCATTAATTTATTATTTTGATTTCTTTAAACCAAAACTCCAATGAATCCATTGGTTCTTCTCGAATATGAACATAATAAACTTTTAGATCATTGTAATCTAGGTTTTCTGGAAGATCGAAAGAAAATGCAAACTCTTTAGCAGTCTCGATATCATATATGAGAGGATCCAATTCAGGAGAAACTTCATCTTCTAGGTATTTCCGAACTGCCAACTCCAATCCTTCCTTATCCATTTCATGATAGTTTTTATACCTGTTTCTGTTTACATTGGTGACCTTTGTATCATCCGGTGCATATAGGACTATATAATCCGTGACGAATCTATAGGAATCTAGCGGCTTCTCCCAGACCCCTGAAAGGGTATAGTGCTGGTTTTCATTTTGGACAGTGACCTTAAGGGAGTCAGGAGTCGTATGATACCAGGAGTTAAAAACTACGTCTCCAATAAAGAATAGCACCAAAAATACAGGGATTGATAATACCAGGGACAGGATTTTACTTTTTTTCCACACCATTACCGCTAATACAAGCAAACCAAAGACTAGTAACATACCAAGAATGATAGACATGAATATACTCCCCAAGATTTTATTATTATGTATCGTCTAAATGCGCTTAGTATTTCTGAGTACCCATACATAGCAAAACTTCCTGCTCGCTCATTGAGGCTTTTCTTTAAAGGCAAGAATCTTGACAGTTGTCCCCTCCTCACCTGACTCCATCTCCCAATCAAGCTTCATGCCCTTCACCATCATATCCACAATCGATAACCCGATGCCTGCACCTTTTTCAGCAGAGCTATTTTTCAAGCCCTTCCCTTGGTCAATGAATACAATGGCGTCATACGCCTCAGTAGATTCGGTTTTCACTTCAAGATACGAGCCATCCCTTGCATGGCGGAGTATATTTTGCAGGAGATTGTCTATGATTCGTCCCAGCCAAATCGGGTCAGCCAGCCATTTTTCCTCAAAAGGCTGTAAATCGATAACCGTTTCGAACCCTTCTTTTTCAAAAACAGGATACCAGGAAGCCAAGCTTTCCCGCACAAATCGGACAGCGTCCATTTCTTTCAGTTCAAGCTTATGCTTGCTTGCCATCAATAGCGTATAAGACATTAGGTTTTCAATTAGCCTGTCAATATTTACAATGGAGTTCTCCAGTGCTTTGACGGCTTGTTTTCCTTCGGGGGAAAGATCCTCTTTTGCTATCGAATAGGTTTGTGCATTGATTTTTGTTAAAGGAGTGCGCAAATCATGGGATAGATTGGCGATCAGTTCCCTGCGCAACTGCTCCTCTTCCTGTTCACGCCGCTTGCTTTCCTTTAGCTCCACCACCATATCATTAAAGGTTTGTTCCAGCTGGCCGATTTCATCGCTTTTTTGAACATCGATTCCGATAGGGAGATTATCAAGGTCACGCCTTTCCATCGCCTCCTGCAAATGCATAAGCCTTTTGCGGATACCCCGGAAAAATAAAAAAGAAACGACTATAAACAAAGAAATAATCAAAAGCAAACCTAATCCCAAGAACCATCCATATTTCTCAGTCATTTGAACAAAGGGCGGATTGAACAAATTCCGCGGAATTTCAAGAACGATAAAGCCGTTTCGTTCGTCACCGCCAATAAAACTAATGACGGTAAAAGGCTCACCGCCGTAACGCTCTTTAATGAACTTGGCTGTATAGGCAGGAGTCCAGTCAGCGGGAAGCTCTCCTTTTACATCCAGCTGCTCCATGAGCCGTCCATTTTCATCGATCCAAAACATCGAAGCATCCCGATACTGCTTTTTCCATTGAGCAAAAAGCCGGCGGATACTCTCCGCTGAGGCACCTTCCAGCTCTTCTGCGTCCGCATGCCATTGTTCTTCAATTCGCTTGGGATCATTTTGTTCATCCGCATCCTCTTTTCCAAGAATGCTTTCCTCAAGGCCCATGGCAAGCATGGCGACAATCAAATACGCCGCTTGAAACAGAAAGAGCGCGGTCAGGATAATCAGCATATACTTCGCCTGCAATGATTGAGAGAACTTTTTCATCCTCTCACCCTGTAGCCAATCCCGCGGATTGTTTCAATAATTTCAGGCCGGGATGGGTTTTTTTCGATCTTTTCACGAAGATAGCGGATATGTACCATCAAGGTTTTATCACCTTCTATATACTGTTCGCCCCAGACTCCTTCGTAGAGCTGCTCTTTGGTTAATATTTGATTCAGGTGGCGGATGAAAAACTGAAACAGCTGATACTGTTTGCCTGTAAGCTGAATTTCCTGCCCTGTATCCCGATCGGCCATTCTCATGTCTTTCGTATGTACATTCAAATGATGAAGCTCAAGCACCTGGTCGTTCTTCTGAAATCGCCTTAACAGCACCTCAATCCTCGCAGCCAGCTCATCCGGCTGGAAAGGCTTCGTCAAGTAATCGTCCGCAAAGCTAAGTCCTTCAAGCTTATCTTCTACTGCTGTCCGCGCTGATAGCATTAAAACAGGGAAATCATCCCTCTCTTTCTTCATCCGCTTCCCGATTGAAAAACCGTCCAGCCCCGGCAGCATGACATCCAAGATGGCAATATCTGAGTCTCCCAGATATTTTCCCATCCCTTCTCCAGACTTCAGCCAGGTCACCTCATATCCTCTCTCCTCCAAATCCTTCCTCAGCCAGCTGCCAATCTCGCTTTCGTCTTCTATGTATAAAATGCGAACCATTTTCTCCACCCTTATCTTTATTGGTCATTCCCTGCTCCATCATCTTCATATTAACACAATTTGGAACTTTCTCTTGACTCGAAGCCTATCACAATACAAAAAAACGACGTGCTGCTACACACGTCAAGTTTGTCAAAACTCATATAGATGGAGGCGCAAATCCTCCGAGCGATAGGATACCTCTTTTTCCTGTACTCCAGGTAGAGCCACTGTCGTTTAATTGATTCATCCTTATCAGTCCTACTATTCTATTCCTATGTAAATTTTCAAGTCATCGAAGCCGCACACTATAATAACGCATGGCTTTCGGCACTCCTTTTATCTCCAGAAGGCCATTAAGGCTCAGCTGCCTTAGCCTGTATTCAAAGAACCCATCACCGATATATTGCTCGAGATGGCCGATTACTTCACCAATGACACGGGCTGATTTAATGAAGGTATTCTTCTTGCTCAGCTTCCGGACAGTCCCAATGATGAACTCATCAAAATAATCCAAGCCAACACTGTGGATTTTATGATTCTTCCAAACTCTTACCTTATCCTTCGAGGCAGAGAGCACTTCCCAATCTTTCTCAAGTGCTGCCCTTTCTGACTTAGAGACCGGCCTTAAACTGCTGCTGTATTCGCAGATTGCTTTCAGCCGTTCAGGAGAAAGTTCCCCCGTATGCAATGGAACATACTTCTGGTTCGTCCTTTGAGTCACCTCTTGGTATAAATCAGCCGTATTTACTACCGTAATTTCGTTCCCTTTCTCCTTTAATTGATAAAGAAGATACCGCAAACCTGTTTGTTCATGTGCATTGTTTCCTGTCCAGATCCAAATGGGAATAGCCTCAGGGAGCTTTTCAATCGCCTGGCCTATTTTTTCATAGTCGTCCATAAAGCTGTCGATATACTCATCATCCAAATTAATATGATTTGCCAGCCACTCCTGCCTTTCAAGGAGCCCCACAGTTTCCTGCAGGTTCCTAATGGGGCCAACAGAGAATTGATCGGAAAAAGAGATTACTTTTTCCGCTACATCGCGATGCTTTTCCCGCAGCATACACTTCAAACTCCCAGATGCAGAATCCCCGAAAACAAAATGAACTTTTTGCAAAGACTGCAGCTCCTGCCGATCACGAATTGCCTGCGATTGCAGGAAGCCCTCATGGATTTTCTTTACCTGTTCTGCCAATCTCTCATCCTCGCACTTGGCTTCTTCAGCCATAGAAATATGCAGCAGGAACTGGAATAGCCATGATTTCGCCTCATCCTCAGACAAAGCCCCAATGCTCTTTCTTAACTCAGCAATCATCTTTAACCCTCCCATTGCTATCGCAGCTCTTTTGTTAATCTATTTCGAAACTCTTCATATGTCTGTTCCCTTGTGTTCTTTCACGAACCCGATGACTGATTCAGGATCAGGCTTGCTATTTCCCTTTATAGACAGAAAAAAAGCGACTCCCGCTGCCAAAAGGAGAACAAGCACGGCAATCGCCCATAATCCTTTGCCCAAATCGAAAACCCCCAGTAATAATCTTTATTCGTTATACGGCCAACCACCTTGAAAGTTTCATCTTTTGGAAAAATATTGAATACCCCGCAGGATTCTCTGACCAAAGCAAAAAAGATTGGAATCCCTCCAACCTCTCAATAAACTCTCGAATAAACCACAAAAGATAAAAACACCGTACAAATCAGCAAAATGGATAAAAGATTGCTCATAGCCAAAAAGAAAAGCCCCAAAATAAAGAATGGGATCCTTGATTGTTCTTTGATTTTTCCCCCTTTTCTTCCTTCCCTTCATAAATAATCCGTTTTTCGAATGTTGTATGAAATGTCTTGGCCAGTTCAAAAGCAAGTGGAAGAGATGGGTCATACTTTCCTTTTTGATTGAAATAATCGTCTGTCTCGAAACCCCAAGCATAGCAGCAGACGATTCTGTGAATAGCCATGCTTTTTTCTAAATTCAACTAAATTGTTTTTCAACGTGTTCACCCCATCTAATTCCGGCTTAATGTAAAGCTCCCTTTACATTAAGGAAACTTTACATTAAGCTCCACTTTAAGAAAAGCGCCTGCCATATGCAGACGCTTCCTTCCCTATTAAACTGGTTTACTTTACAGCCATACTAGTCTTCTTCCGAACCTTCATTGGTATCCATATTGGTTTCTTGATCCGCACCACCCGTGCCGTCTTCCCCGGATGGTGTCTCTTCATTCATGTTTGGATCCTGCATTTCCGGATCTTCTGTTGTGCCAGGATCTTGCATTTCGGGATCTTCTGTTGTGCCAGGATCCTGCATTTCATTATTTTCCGTATGATTTTCTTCCATTTCATTCTGTTCCAGTTCTACGTCTTCTGTTTCCGGCGGCGGCTCCTGTTCATCTGTCCCACAGCCTGCCAACAATAATCCTGCACTCAATGGGATGGAAAGCATTAATTTAGTATATTTCATTCTGTCATCTCCCTTTTGCAGTATTGGTTACGTTACGTCCTTTCCCGATTCACCTTGAAATAAACAAGTTTTCGGAAAAAACTGTACAAGGAGATGAAGTTTACTAGATTAGCTAATATTTTGCTCCTTTTCCGCCTTTGCCGCTGTAAACTTCCTTTTATTCGTAAACAACGGAACCAAAATCGTCAGCAAGCTAATGCCAATAAGCGTTAAAGCAATCGGCTTATCAAGGAAGATGGATAGGCTGCCATTTGAAATGGTTAAAGTTTGCCTTAAAGCTTGTTCCATCATCCCCCCCAGGATAAAAGCGAGGATAAATGGAGCGGCCGGGAATGAAAACATTCGCATCAGGAAGCCGATAATCCCGAATGCAACGAGAAGATACAGGTCGAATGTGTTAAAGCTGATCGCGTATACTCCTATCAAACTAAAAATAATAACCAGCGATATTAATAACGGCCTAGGAATTCTAAGCACCTTTGCAATGTAAGGAATCAAAGGCAGATTAAGGATCAGCAAAAAGATGTTTCCGACATACATACTGGCAATAATCCCCCAAAACACTTCTGGACGGTCCTGAATTAGCAAGGGACCCGGCTGCACGCCTAAAACCAAGAACGCTCCCAATAAAACAGCAGTCGTCCCTGAACCTGGGATTCCCAAACTTAGCAATGGCACGAACGCTCCACCAGTGGCCGCATTATTAGCCGTTTCCGGGGCTGCCAATCCTTTAATCGAACCTTTTCCAAATTCCTCTGGGTTTTTCGCCATTTTCTTCTCGGTAATATAAGCAATAAAAGAAGCAATCGTGGCTCCTGCTCCAGGCAGGACACCAATGATAAATCCCAAGAATGATTGCCTTGTCATCGGCCCGCTCATTTCCTTCATATCCTGCTTGGAAATCCGCAGGCTTCCCAGCTCTTTATTATTGCTCATCGTATCGTCTTTACGTTTTAATACAAGTGTGCAAACCTCAGCTAGGGCAAATAACCCCAGTGCTATGACTAAAAAGTCTATTCCTTCGAGCAAGTTGGGATTGCCAAAAGTGAAGCGGCTTGTACCTGTTTGGCTATCAATTCCGATTGTCACGACAATAAAACCTAAAGTAGCTGAAATAAATGCTTTAATCGTGGATCCCTCTGACAAACTTGAGATCGCTGTCAGTCCCATAAACATTAAGGCAAAATACTCAGCTGGACCAAACGAAACAGCAACAGCCGACAGCAGCGGCGTGAATAGCATTAACAAAATAACACTTACTGTACCGCCCGTAAAAGAAGCAATCGCTGCGATCGCCAGCGCTTTGCCGGCTTTGCCCTGCTGCGCCATTGGATAACCATCGAAAGCAGTTGCCACCGTTCCGGCTACCCCAGGCGCATTCAATAGAATCGAAGAACTAGACCCTCCGAATATCGCTCCGTAATAAACGCCAGCCATCATCACTAAAGCAACAGTTGGATCCATACTGTAGGTAATCGGGATCATAATGGCCATGGCACTAATCGGACCCAATCCGGGCATCATCCCAATGAAGGTCCCTACAAATACACCGATAAAAACAAACAGGATTCCCTGCAAACTAAATGCGACTTGAAACCCTGTCATTAACCCTTGAAATGCATCCATGCTTTTCCCTCCTCTTAAAATGGAATAATGCCTGCTGGCAGATTAATTCGAAGCAAATAATTAAATAATCCGTAAATAGCTAAGGAAAAAACAACCGACACAATCCCATTTGCAAGATGTTTTTTATAGCCCAGGAATAACGAACAGCTGAAAATAAATAGTGTGGTCATTATTAAAAATCCAAGAACTTCAAGCAAAGAAATATAAACTAAAATAAATGCCAGTACAGCCAGCAGCACAAACAAATTGCTCTTGCTTAAACTCCTCTTTTGCTTCTCCGCTTCAGTTTCTTCCTTCTTATCCAAAAACAGCAGAATGGCAAAGAATAATAAGAGAAACCCCAGCCCTTTAGGGACAACGTCAGCATCAATAATGGCATTCGGGTATTTTGGAAGATTGTAGCTTAGGATTAAATAAACTCCAGCAATAACCGCGAGGATAAGTGCCATTTTTTGATTGATTCTTGTAAGCATTCCTATCACCTCTTTTAATAGAATGAAAGATAGAACATCTAAAGCTGTTCTATCTTTCTATCAATCTTTCATTTTATTTGGGCAAAAGATTATCGGGCCAGCCCTAATTCTTCAAGCAGCGTCTCCATATCTTCCGCTTCTGTCTTTAAAAACTCACTGTACTCTTCACTGTCCATATAAAGCTCTCCCCAGCCATACTTTTTGCGGATTTCCTCCCAAGCTGGTGAATCGTTTAGCTCTTTAAATTTTTCCTCATAGTATTTTACAGCGGCAGGATCCATGTTCGGAGGTCCGAAGAAGCCTCTCCAGTTAATGAATGTCTCATCGATTCCCTGTTCTTTAGCAGTTGGGAAATCTGATAAAACCTCCCCTTCCAATCGCTCTTCAGAAGTGATTCCAAGGACTTTAATTTTTCCTGCTCTTACTTGTTCAATCGTTTCAGCAACACCTGTTGTATAAACATCGACACTTCCATTCAGAACAGCCGTTAACCCGCCTGCATCAGGATCTGAAATATACTTAATCTTTGTCACATCAACACCGGCGGCTTTCGCAATTTTGACAAATTGCATATGATCCATACTTCCCGGAGACGAGGTACCGATTACACTTACACTTGCAGGATCCTTTTTCATATCTTCAAATAAATCATTCAGGTTGTCCCATTTGGCATCTGCTTTTACTACAAATGCACCATAATCGGCAATGACATTTGCAATGGGTGTAAAGTCTTCATAGCCATATTCAGATTGTCCGTTTAAAGGAACCAATACTAATGGAGGTGACCCAACAAACATATGGTGCGGGCTTCCATCCTTACCGGCGACATAGGCCCAGCCAATCGCTCCCCCTCCGCCGGCTTTATTGACAACAGGCAAGCGTTTATCAATGATTTTTTCTTGTTCAAAAACTTGAGATGCCATCCTTGCGGTCGTATCCCAGCCGCCGCCCGGCCCTGCAGGTGCCGTAATTTCAATTGGCTGTGAGGGTGTCCACTCCCCATTAGCACTTGTATTTCCGCCAGATGATTGGCTTGAACATCCGGCAGTCACAAGCATCATCAAAGCAGCTGCCGTACCCAATAATCTTTTCATTGTATTTCCCCCTTTGTTCGCTAATTCTTCCATCCTTAAACGCTATAATAAGTCAGAAAAATAAAAATGTAATCGTTTTCAAAATATCCTGCATAAAAACCTTTGTGGCTATTTTGTTCATTTTGTTCACAGGGTTGAGTATTTGGGAATTGGAGTTACCTAAAGGAGGAAATCAATAGCATAGCATGAAAAAAAGAATGCAAACTAAAGTCGCGGGTGTCTTTCAGCGGCATCCTTAAAGATGAAAGCAAATAAGGGTGGTGAAAAAATGGCTAAAAACAAGAAAAACAAATCTGAACATCAGAACAATGCGCTTCCGAAAGATGTTGAATTTGCGGACGACAGAGCAAACGGCCTTGAAAGAATCGCTTTAAAAGCACAAAGAGAACATAGGAAGTAATAGAGAATGGGGACAGTCCATCTGTCCCTATTCATTCAGACAAAAGGTTGGATTTCTCTGTACATTCAATAAGAGCCAAATGACTTGAACTCAATCCAGCCCTTTACCCTTGCGCCGGAAATCAGTATAGTAGACTTTCCGTTCCGGCGGCTCTGATTCCAAATTTTGAATAAAATCTGCATTTACCTTTTCCAATAACAAGCGCTTCAATTTCTCCAGCCTGACCGGACCGATTCCAGACAATTTTTCCGGGATTATTACTTGGAGATCCCCTTGCTGTTTATACAGGCGAATGCTGCCATGTCCCGTTCTATCCGTTTTCCCTGATGTATAAGCAAATTCAAATCGCTGCTCTATAAAGGAAGATACTTCAGGAAGTCCTAAATTTTCATAAATCGGAGGAAATTGATGATAGACAGGAGGATCGGTGAACTTTATTGAAGTAATGTTCAATTTATCCCTCTCCTCTCATGTTTTAATAAATGATAAATAAGGTTGGTTGATTGGAGCGTAAGATGCGAGCTCCTCGAAAATGCTATCGCATTTCCTTCGTGCGGTGTTTATTCAAGGAAGCTTATTCAAAGTCCGGCGGGAGAAGTTGGACAGGTGAGACCCCACAGGCGCTGCGCGCCGTGGAGGCTCAATGCCCGCCCTGCGGTTCGCTGAGCATCCTGAAGCGGAAATCAACCTCTTCTCACTACTTGTTTAAAAAGGTACAAGTTTGCGTAAACAGCCTTTAATAACTGCTATTATTGCCATTAAAAGATGTAATCATTTAATAAGGCTGTTTTCGCAAAGTTTGTTGCTTACAAGCTAGTTTTAATTACTGAGTTGATTGCGGTGCTTATTCGAGGAAGTTTATTCAATGTCCTGCGGGAGGAGAGGGAGCGGGAGACCCCGCAGGCGTGAAACGCCGAGGAGGCTCCCGTTCCTCCCCGCGGAAAGCAAGTGACTGGAGCGGAAATCAACGGGCAAGCTTTAGAGTCCAAAAACAACAATCTATACGAAAAGAGCCTTTAATAAAGAAATTGAAAGCCGTTATTATAAAGAACCAATAAAAAAACACCTCTCTATAAAGAAAGGTGCCGCTTATATCAAATAATATTTCCGCTCCGGCCTGCCGACAATGCCATATTCCAGCTCCGCCTTAGCTTTTCCTTCGGATATTAAATACTCCAAATATCTTCTTGCGGTTGTTCTCGAAGCACCTAAATGCTCGCTTAATTCTTCTGCGTTAATCCCATACTGTAGTCTCTCCATTGTTTCCTGAACCTTTGTCAGTGTTAATGGATCGATTCCTTTTGGAAGAGAGACGGGATTTGCTGCAGGAGGACGTCCCAAGATGACCTGATCAATGACAGACTGATTAAATTCTTTACCAGAATCCAGCACATCTCTCCGGTTCATCACTTTTTCCAGGGCAGCCTTAAATCTGTTAAAATCAGCCGGCTTAACAATATAATCAAGGACCCCATTGCGAATAGCAGGCTCTACCACGTTTTTCTCTGTGGAAGCTGTGATGAGAATGACATCCAGCTTTGGATAGTTACTTCTCAGTTCCGGCAGTAAAGAGACCCCGCTTCTGTCCGGCAGATAGTTATCCAATAATAAAACATCTACCTCTTGTTCTTCTAATAGATCGATGGCTTCTGATGCATTTAAGGCCTTGCCCACTACCTTCACACCATCTATTTTTTCTAAAAATTGCTCATGAATGGAAGCGACACGGAAGTCATCCTCTGCAATGGCGATTTTCATGGACTATTCACCTCTCTTTGTTGGATTCGGGATATTTTTAGGCAGATAGATGGAAATAACCGTTCCAGCCCCAGGCTTGGATTGAACCTCAATCGTTCCGTTCAGGCTTTCCACAGCTTGTTTGACAATGGCCAAACCATAGCCGCGGTTCTGCTCTCCCTTGGTGGAATAACCCCTTTCAAAAACTTTATCGGATTCATCTTCTGGAATGCCTTGTCCGTTATCATAAATCTCAACAACTAAGTCTTTCCCTACGTCGATGGCAAAGAACGTCACTTCACCGTCTTTCTTTCCCTCCACCGCCTCAAATGCATTGTCAACCAGGTTTCCGATAATGGAAATGACTTCTGCATAAGACAAATGTGCCGGCAATGCTTCCATGCTGCTGTTGTCATCAATCATAAATTGAATCTTCTTCTCCGAAGCTTTTCCTAATTTACCCAAAAGCAAGGCTTGAATTTTAGGGTCATGAATTTGTTCAAAAATGATCTTATTCTGGCTTTGGATCGCAGAGGATTCAGCCTGGATCATTTTAATGGCTTCATCATACTTCTCCAATTGCAGCAGGCCTGATAACACATAAAGTTTATTGGAAAATTCATGGGTTTGCGCCCTCAGATCCTCTGAATATTTTTTTACTTCTGTTAAAGTTTGGACCATATTATTTATTTCTGTCTTATCTCTGAACGTTGAGACAACACCAATGACTTGATCATTTTCAATGATGGGAGTGCGATTGATGATAACATTTTTATTTCGCAATGTTACCTCATGATCCCGGTCAGGTTCTCCTGTTTGGAGCACTTTATAGACGCCTGTGTTTGGAAGAATCGTTTCCACTTTTTGATTCAAGATATCGTCCTTCACACCCAATAAGTTTTTGGCTGATTGGTTGATCATTCTAATAAAACCGTGTTTATCTACAGAGATAATTCCTTCTTTTATGGAATAAAGGATCGCATTCCTTTCCAAATACAAGGAGGTCATCTCATAGGGTTCCATCCCCAAAGTGGTTCTACGGATATTCCTTGCCAGCAGATAGCTTGCGATCATCCCAATTAGGATAACGAATAAAGAAATAAAGCCGATCTCTTTTCCACGCTGAATTGCTTTCTCTTGCAGGTCTTCCATTAAATACCCAACGGATACAACACCGATAATCTGTCCTTCCTCATTTTTAATTGGACCCTTTCCTCTAATAGACCTTCCAAGCGAGCCTTTAGCCTTGGATATATAAAACTCGCCCTTTAGCGCCTGGCTGTTATCTCCCCCAACCATTGGCAGGCCAAGCTTCTTCTCATCCGGATGGGCATAGCGGACTCCTTCTGCATTTCCGATGACAATGAATTCAGCTCCCGTTTCTCTTCTGATTTTGTTAACCAGCGGCTGCAGAATTTTTGAAGGCTTATCCTGCTCAAAGGAAGATACAACCGTAGGCATGGCCGATACAGCGATGGCCAGCTGAAGAGCCTGGTTGCCCATTTGCTTTTCAACATGCTTATATTCAACCACTAAAGAAATCACGAGAAATATTAAAATGATAAAAATGGTATTCAATATGTTTGAACCAATAATCTTTGTTTGCAGAGACATCGGAAGTTTTTTGGTTTTCATAGTCACCTCGGATTGAACATAAAATTTATAAATCTATTAATATTCTAATAATATTTCTTCCCTTTGTCATCTTGGTCTTTTTCGTATGTATGGCTTTACACATAATACGGAACCTTTCGTGGAAAAATAAACTGTTATTTTTCACAGAAAGGACGATCTCCAAATGGATCTTTTTCAGGGCAAATTATATTGGCCGGAGACAAGCAGGAATTCCAAAGAGTACGAAAAGCTGGACAATGATTTGGAATGCGATGTGTTAATTATAGGCGGAGGTCTTTCCGGAGCTTTGTGTGCCTTTTTGCTTGGAGAGTATGGAGTGAATACCGTCCTGATCGATAAAAATAAAATCGGTGCCAGGGTTTCATCTGCAAACACCGGTGTCCTCCATTACATGTCCGATCAGCTGCTAACTGACCTGATCATTCAAATAGGCGAAGAGAAAGCAGTCACTTATTATAAGCTCAGCCAAAAAGCAATAGATGAGCTTGCACGTATTGCAGCTGCTTCCGGCACCGAATCAGGCTTTGAAAAGAAAAGCAGCTTGTATTTTTCAAGCAGCAAGAGCGACCTGGCAAAGCTGAAGGCTGAGTATATGCTCTTATCCAAACTGGATTTTCCGGTTGCCTTCATGGATGAAAAGGAAATCAGGTCCAAGTTCCCATTCACCAAACCTGGTGCGATTTATACCCTTGGTGATGCCCGGGTAAATCCCCTGAAATTTTGCCAGGCAGTGACAGAGAGTGCAGCCGGCAAAGGTGTGAAGATTTACGAAAACACGGCGATGAAGGATTACGAACTTGGTGTTAAGAAACATACTTTTAAAACAAATGGCGGCTCAATTTCCGCCAAAAAAGTTATATTTGCAACCGGCTATGATACGCTGGATTTTATGAACACGAAAAAAATCACCCTTTCCCGGACACATGCGATTGTTACCGATCCTCTCAGCGACCGTGAGCGATGGTACGAAGATTGCCTGATCTGGGAAACGAAACGGCCCTATTTATATATCAGCCTCAGTGATGAAAAACGGCTCATTGCCGGGGGTCTTGATGAAACCGAACCTGTTGGCGGATATAGCAGAAAAGATTTTAAAAGGAAAACAGAAAAGCTGTTGGACTCTGTCAAAGAGCTATTCTCTAATTTGGAAGCGAAAGTGGAGTATGAATACAATTCGGTTTATGCCAATACATTTGACGGTCTCCCTTTAATCGGGGAACATCCGAAACATAAGAATGTTTACTTGCTTCTTGGATTCGGAGGAAATGGAACTGTCTGCAGCATGATCGGCGCCATGATCATTCGGGATTTAATAAAATATAACTACCATCCGGCTGCAGATATTGTCCGGCTGGACCGCAGTTAGGTGGTTAAAATGAATACATTTATGATTATTTTACTGGTGAGCGTACAATGGCTGTTTCCTTGGCAGACTGTATCAGGACTCGCAGCCTGGGATAAACAGGGCCTTTCAGAAGATTATCACGGCCATATTGACGAACGTTCAGAGTCTCTAAATCCCAAAATTAAGCTCCTGGGCATAAACGACTTCCATGGCCAGCTGAATGTAACCCGGCAGGTCAATGGCCAGCCCGCCGGCCGCGCTGATTACCTGGCTGCCTACCTTCGCCAGTTTGCAGCTGAAAGTGAAAATACGATACTGCTTCATGTCGGTGATATGATCGGAGCAAGTCCTCCGGTATCGGCTCTTTTACAGGATGAACCCACCATCCATTTCCTCAATCGGATGGGATTTGATATTGGAACAGTCGGAAATCATGAATTTGATGAAGGAGCTGCTGAACTGATTCGGCTTCTGTATGGCGTCAAACCTACGGCCACTGCAGGCTTTACCGGATCCCGATTTCCATGGGTAGCCGCTAATGTGATCAGCAATCATACAGGCAAGCCCCTCCTTCCTCCCTATAAAATTTTAAAAAGAAGCGGGATACCGATTGGGTTTATTGGAGTCGTCATGAAGGAAACTCCGAACCTTGTGGCACCAAGCGGGGTAAAAGGATTAACGTTTACAGATGAAGCAGAAGCCATTAACAAGTATGTCAGCGAGCTAAAGAAAAAAGGAGTCAGAGCAATTGTTGTGCTGGCCCATATCCCCGGAAAGTCAAAAGCAAGCGGGGAACAGCCCACCGGCCCGTTAATCGAATTAGCTAAAAATGTGGACGATGAAGTGGACATTCTTTACGGCGGCCATAATCATGCTTATTTAAATAGCATGGTAGATGGGAAACTGCTGATCCAATCCTATTCATATGGAACGGCCTTTTCAGATGTAGATATTGAAATCGACCGGAACACAAAGGATATTGTCAGCAAGAAGGCGGAAATCATGACCGTTTATCAAGAGAATATCCAACCGGCTAGTGACATTACCCGGATGATCGAGAAGTATGAAAAAAGAGTGGAACCGATTGTAAACAGAGATGTAGGAACTGCTGCGAATCGAATGACGGCCGAACGGAATCAAAGCGGTGAATCCGCTCTTGGCAATCTCATTGCCGACTCCCAGCGTGCTGCCATGAACACCGATTTCGCTTTCATCAATCCCGGCGGAATACGGGCTGACATTGATGCAGGCAGCGTCACTTGGGGCAGCCTGTACACTGTCCTTCCTTTTAATAATCAGCTCGTCAAAATGAATCTAACGGGCAGGCAAATCCGCGACGTCCTGAATCAGCAATGGCAGCCAAATGCAACTAGAATCCTGCAGATATCTGGTTTCACTTACACATGGGATGACAGCCAGCCCCGCGGTAAAAAAGTAATCGATATCACCGCGGAGGATGGAACAAAGCTCGATCCCGGCCAGAGCTATTCAGTCGCCGTAAACACCTATCTGGCTGAAGGCGGAGACAATTTCACCGTCTTCCGTAAAGGAACAAACAGAGAAACTGGGCCAACGGATATTGAGGCGTTAGTCGATTATATTCAACAGCTGCCGCAGCCGTTTAGTACGGAGATTGAGGGGCGGATTCGAAAAATAGATAACGAAAGAAGGGCGAATCCTCGTGACTGAAACACATGAGGATTCGCCCTTCTTAATTTCTCTAATAAAAATCGGACTGGCAGCATATTCTTTTCTATAAAATAGTTAACGAGAGAGTGATCGCATGAAAAAATATATTTATTTCATGATGCTTTTTTGCTTATTCTTTCCTGTCTTTCAGAAGACAGCCATTTGTAATGGATAACCTGCGACTATGTTCAAACTATTCCCTGCTTATCGGATTCCAGCTTTATGGTTTAGACTCAATGAGAAACCTGCTAATCTCTGCTCTTGCAGCTCTATTTTCATTCTTTTTCACAAATGTATTTATAAGTTGGGACAACAAATATAAGAATTCCTGACTAATCAGCTCTCGTTCGTTTTTTTCACTTGAGCAGTCATTCCAAGTGCAAGAATAAAAAATACAGTATGCAACGCTAAATTAATTCCGTTCCATTCACCATTAAAAACGGTCACATTTATAAGGGTTGAGAACTGCATGAACAGGATAATTAGCAATAATGATGTTGTTATTTTCAAAACGGACAACTCCTTCTACAAGTTTCTTCAGACTGTCTGCCACATTGATTCATCCCTTTGCTTACGCTCTCAACATGATTCATAAACGGTAAATTGCGGTTTAGTCGGATGGTCCATGACCAGGGCATCATTTGAAAACCTTAAAAGCTTTTGATATAAAACTAAATCGCCCAAACAGCCTGTTGTCAATAATGCCCCCAGAATGGATAAAGCAGGCATGTTTAGCACGATTCCCAGAACAAGCGGCAATACACCAGTCGGAATAAAGGGCAATAATAAAACCCTTTTCATTTGCTGAACCGTAATAGGCTGTTTCGCATGAGCATACGCCACACCTAACTTCAGATTGACCCCCCAGGTCATCTCATTCCATGGCACACCGCCTATATATCGAAAACCTGCTAAATGAATCGCTTCATGTAAAATAATCATCACCATCATACCGGCTATAAATAAAAGAAAGCCGGTAAAGTGAAAGTTGATCGCCCCTTCACGATAAAGCAAGGCATGTAAAAAGAGTACCCCGAATATCAACACAACGGTCGCAATCGTTAAATATATTTGCAATTTTACCATTGAAATAGATACAACTGTTTCTTTCTTTTTATCCAAATCTTCCCCCCCCCCGCGCCATTCGGTCCCTCTTATATTTACGGATTAGAAATGGCAAAGTTTCACAGATTTAATTTTCGGCAAAATCATTAAACTTGGGATATAAAATGAAACAGCGTTCACCATAACTGAAATTGCTTTTGCCATTTTAAATTGATAAACTCCTTTTATATAAGCAAATGAAGCTAAGGAGCGTTCACGATGATCAATAAAATTGGAAAAATAACTATATATGTCCAGGACCAAGAACAGGCAAAGGATTTCTGGCTCAATAAAATGGGGTTTGCTTTAAAGCTTGAACAGCCAATGGGTCCAAATGCCACCTGGATAGAAGTCGGACCAAGCGATGACGAGTTTACAACTTTAGTTCTTTACTCCAAGACATTAATGGAGCAGCAAAAACCTGCTGCCGTTGCCCATCCATCCATTCTTTTCAGCACCACCGATATCGAAGCCGCTTATGAAAAAATGAAGCAAAATGGGGTAGAAGTTGAGGACATGATAAGAATGCCATTTGGAACCATGTTTACATTTAAAGACCAGGATGGAAATGAATATCTGTTAAGGGAAGATAAATAAAACAAAAAAAGACCTGTCTACGATCTGCAGCATGCAGCTGTGACAGGTCTTCTTTACATGAAATGTTACTTTAAACTAGGTTTACCCTTTCCCCTCATACACTCTCTTCAAAAGATTGTAATCCAATTTTGTCTTCATTTGAAGCAACGCCTTCATCACCCTTTCCGATTTTTCAGGATCTGGGCCGCTGATCATTTCACTTAATTGGGCGGGTACAATTTGCCAAGATACACCGAATTTATCTTTCAGCCAGCCGCAAACCTGTGCCGTTTCGTCTCCGCCTTCCACTAGCCTCTCCCAATAATAGTCTATCTCTTCTTGATTCTCACAATGGACAATAAAGGATATGGCTTCTGTAAATTTGAATTGGGGTCCTCCGTTTAACGCAACAAATTCTTGCCCTTCCAGCTGAAATCCTACTGTCATGACGGCTCCCTCTGAAATACCGCCAATTTCATGTCTTTCTTTTCCATAGCGAGTAACCCTGTTAATATGGGAGTTCTTAAAAATAGACGTATAAAACCTCACTGCTTCTTCTGCTTCCGTATTGAACCACAAATTGGGGGTGATTTTTTGGATTTTATTATTCATCGTCCCAGCTCCTATCAAACTGCTTCCTTTATCACCCATTCTAACCTAAATAGAATTTAAATTACCTGTTATTTCCTTAACTCACTATACTGTACATGATCCAAATCCCCCGTTTAACATTAACGGTACACCGTATCTTTATTCAGATTCTGCCAGTTTCTAACCAATTAGACCTATTTCACCTGAAAAGCCTATTCCCCTTTCCAGCATGCTTGTATAATCAAGTCAACGGCACAAATTATTAGGAAAGGATTGTGATAAACAAAGTGCTTTATATTTGGGATATCGAGAAGATTATTAAAAACACCTTAGCCGAACATCGCTTGAACATAAACTATGAATTCAACAATAAACTTAATGCACCTATGAACTATAACGTTTCAACCAATACAATAAAATTTAACTACCTGCAAGTGAACGGATACATAGCCAAAATTAATTTCAAAATCAGAGAGACTGAAGAAAATATTGTCAAATTGCTTCTTTATCATGAAATCGGCTATTATCTGGATTTCAAGAAAAACAAACATGATATCAAGACTTTAATGTACGGAGAAGATGAGGAAATAGAGCAGCTGATGTCTGTAATTGAAAGAAACTCGTGGGAATATGGACGGACATTGGTACCTGAACATCTAGTAAACGCATATGATCAAGTACGTGAATTGGATAAACTTCTGTTAAAAAGCCGCTAAGGCCAAATAAAAATGCGCCCCCCGATATATCATTCGGAGGCGCATTTTTCTGTTTACGTTAACCGAAATAGCGATGATACAGGTTTTTAGCCTGGAGAACGTCATTTACCCCATGAACCAGCACTCTTCCATCTTTAAAGACGACCAACCTCTTCTCGCCGATCGAAAACGAAAGCAAATAAGGATTGCTCTCTACTTTGATTCCATGAGACACCAGGACTTTTTCCAGATAGGCAAAATCAATATTCTGAAGGGCTGAAGGCCTTATTTGCACGGTATCCCTGCCACATAACAGCGCTGCCTTTGTCTGATTTTCATAAGATAGAAAGGGGTATGCTCTGCTGCTCCCACACGATGAACACTCAGGATTTTTTAGAGAAGATACGTTAATAGAGCTATAATGATTTTTCCAAATATCAAAAGAGACAAGTGTCCCCCGTAATGATTCGAAGTCTTCCGTTAATATTTTTAATGCTTCTGCAGACTGGTGAGAGACAACCATTTGAATGGCAGGCTGAATAACACCCACCGTATCGCAGGTGATTCCCCCTAATGGCAGTTTGTCCATCAAGCATTGCAGACAAGGTGAACCCCCCGGCAAAATAGTATAGCTCAATCCGTAGCTTCCGACACAGCCTCCATAGATCCATGGAATCCTGTGCTTTTGAGCTATATCATTGATTAAAAAGCGAATATCAAAATTGTCTGTTGAGTCAATGATTAAATCTGCACCCACAACCAGCTCTTCTAATTCCTGTACCCCAACATCCATAATGCGGGGGATGATTTGCACCTCTGAATTAATGGCTTTCAATCGGTTAGCAGCGGCGATGACTTTTGGTGTTTTTTGCTCAGCATCTTCTTCACAATAAAGCTGCTGGCGCTGCAGATTGCTCCATTCCACATAATCGCGATCGGCGATTGTTAGCTTGCCGACGCCTGCCCTTGCGAGCGTTTCTGCGTTTGCAGCACCTAATGCACCAGCGCCCACAATTAAAACATGTTTTTCTCCAAGCTTTTTCTGGCCTTCTTTGCCGATTGGAGGGAATAAGATCTGGCGGGAGTATCGCACATTCAACTAAAAACCATTCCTTCCGCCGGGCTGCTTGCTGTTGCGTAACGTTTTTTTGGCATCCTGCCGGCCTCGTAGCCTAACCGCCCTGCTTCAATGGCCAGTTTCATTGCTTTTGCCATTTTGACCGGATCTTTGGCAGAGGAAACAGCTGTATTTAATAGGACTCCATCCGCACCCAGCTCCATGGCCAATGCCGCATCTGCCGGGCTCCCAATCCCGGCGTCCACAAGAATCGGTACTGTAGCCTGTTCAATAATAAATTGTAGATTAACAGGATTGATAATTCCCTGACCTGAACCAATTGGCGAAGCACATGGCATGACCGCGTGGCAGCCCAGTTCTTCCAGCTTCCTTGCAAGGACTACATCATCAGAGGTATACGGAAGGACGATAAAGCCTTCGTTTAATAGGATTTCTGCTGCTTTAAGTGTTTCAACCGGATCAGGGAGAAGTGTCTTGGTGCAGCCGATTACCTCAACCTTGATCATATCGCAAAGCCCTGAAGCCTTGGATAGCCTGGCAATCCGGACAGCTTCCTCGGCTGTACTTGCTCCCGCAGTATTGGGCAGCAATTTATATTTCTTTAAATCCAGCTTTTCCAAAAAGTTGGGCTGGTTCGCTTCGAAAATGTTCATGCGGCGTACAGCAAACGTAAGCACCTCTGTATCAGAAGCTTCTACCGCTTCCTTTTGAATATCAAAGTTTGGAAATTTCCCTGTTCCCAGCAGCAGCCTTGAGTTAAATTCATAGGGTCCAATTTTCAGCATATTATCCGCCTCCTACAAAGTGTACGATTTCAATTCGATCTCCATCCGTTAAAACGGTTTCAGCATGCATCGATTTATCTAAAATAGTTTGATTTAATTCAACAATGACTACCTTTTGCTCCAGCTCGAAATGGTTGAGCAAAAGAGAAACACGTTTAACTGTATCCGGAAGATGAATACTCTCCCCATTAATGATAACTTTCATGTAAGCACCCCTTTTTTACATATGGACTAAAGATTCAAGGCGGGACAGCTCGAATGGGTTTGATGTCTCCGTTTTTCCTTCGAGGATGTCTGCCATGAGCTCTCCTGTTGCCGGAGCAAGGAGGATCCCATTCCTGAAATGACCAGCCGCAATATATAATCCCCTGTAGGCAGGATGTTCTCCTAAAAAAGGCTGGCCATCAGCCGATTGCGGGCGGATTCCTGTCCAGGCGCGCTCCCATTCCGCATTTGCTATATCCGGAACGAGGTTTTTCGCCTTTTCCATCAGCGAAGATATCCCTTCAAGAGTCACCTTCTCATCAAATGAATTTACCTTAACGGTCGCTCCTACTACTAATCTCCCTGATTGCTTAGGAACGATATAGCATCCATGTGAAAAAATAGTCCCTTTTATAAGCGGTCTCTGGGCAGCGACCGAGAAGCATTCTCCTTTAACCGGAATAATCGGCAGTGACAAGCCTGTTTTTTCAAGAAGCATCCTGCTCCAGGCTCCGGTGGCGACTATAACGGATTCTGCCAGGAATTCTCCCAGGTCGGTTATGACCCCATGGACTTTTTCATCTTTTAAAATAAACTCTGATACACTTGTATACTCATAGATTTCAGCGCCGAGGACCGTTGAAGCTTTTGCAAAGGCAAGTGACAATTCATAGGCTTGAACCTGGCCATCATTTGGTATATATATGGCACCCCGCAATTTGTCAGACACGGATGGCTCCCGTTTGATCAGTTCATCAATCGAAAGCCAATCAGCCTGCTCACCCGCTTTTCGCTGGCTTTCTATTAGTCTTTTTAATTCCAGCTCTTGATCTTCATCAGCCGCCACTTTATACATGCCCTTATTTTCATAGCCAATATGTACATGTGATAGCTCTTCCAGTTCAGGGACAAGTCTCGGAAACATGCCTCGGCTTTTACATGCCAATTGAAACAGCGGGCCATCTTCTGTCAGCTCGGTTTGTGCACCTAAAATTCCTGCTGCAGCTCCGGAAGCCTTGCCGGCGATTTTTCCCCTTTCCAAAATTGCCACTTTATATCCTCTTTTAGCTAGCTGAAAAGCAATGGAGCTTCCGTTAATGCCTCCCCCCACAATTACAGCGTCATACACTTTTCTCATTCACTGCCCCTCCTCGTTTAATTTCTTTGAAAATAGCTTTGCTGCCTCAACAGGATCCTTTGCCTGTAAAATCCCCGACATTACAGCAATGCCATCTGCTCCCGCCTCCAAAACTTCAGGAACGTTCTCATGTTTAATGCCGCCAATAGCCAATACTGGGATATCATTTCTCCTTTTAACAGCCTCCAATGCCCCAATTCCTCTTGGCGGAACTCCCTTCTTAGAATCTGTTTCAAAAATGTGGCCAAACAGAACATAATCTGCTCCTTGTTTTGTTGCCTCTTCGGCTTCTTCAAGAGAATGTACGGAACAGCCGATTGGCATATCAGGAAAATGCCTTCTTACAACGTGGACTGGCAGACTGTGAAAAGCAAGCTGCACACCCGTTTTAAACGCCCAGGCAACATCCACCCGATCATTTATAACGATTTTATGAATAGGGATTCCCTCTTTAAGAAGCAGCTTTACTCCTGTAAATAGCTCCCTTGAAGTTCGATGTTTTTCCCGCAAGTGGAATCTATCGGTAAAGGGTTCCAGGTCACTTGCTATTTCAGCAAAAGCCTCTAGAGATAGCTTTCCATCCGATATAACATGAAGCTGTTTCCTCATGGCCAACTCCCTACCTTTATTAAATTTTAGGCTCTGTTAACCTTTGGTGTTGATTTCCACTACAGGCACTCGCTTTCCGCGGGCGGTCCGGGAGCCTCCTCGGCGCTTTGCGCCTGTGGGGTCTCCCTTTGATCCGCACTCCCGCAGGAGTCTCGCGCCTTCCGTTCCAATCAACACGTGCTAATATTAAAAATGGACTTTAACAGAGCCAGATTATAAAACTTAAAACCGCCTCCAAATAGGAAGCGGCTGTATGGGGCTATAAATTTCCCGATACTCCACTTCCCTACGCTTGAATTATCCCGATCAGGTTCTAAGGGTCTAAAAGCTTTTGCTTTAATCTCACCCTTGAAGCAGCACCCCAGCGGACATAATTTCTATTAAACTATAATAAGACTACTGATAAATACGACCCCCGGCTTGCTGGAATTCATCCGCTTTTTCTTCCAAGCCTTTCTTTATCGCTTCCTCCGTGCCAAGCCTTTGCTCCTTAGCATAATTGCGAATATCCTGAGAAATTCTCATGCTGCAAAATTTGGGCCCGCACATGGAACAAAAGTGTGCTGTTTTTGCCCCTTCAGCCGGCAACGTCTCATCATGGTATTCCAAAGCACGTTCAGGATCCAGTGATAGATTGAATTGATCCCTCCATCGGAATTCAAACCGGGCTTTTGACAGGGCATCATCTCTTTTTTGTGCGCCTGGGTGGCCCTTTGCCAAATCCGCGGCATGTGCAGCTATTTTATAAGTAATGACACCCTCGCGGACATCATCCCGATTTGGCAAACCCAAATGTTCTTTAGGGGTAACATAGCAAAGCATTGCGGTTCCAAACCAGCCTATCATGGCAGCCCCGATTGCAGAGGTAATATGATCATATCCGGGAGCGATATCAGTCGTAAGGGGGCCGAGTGTGTAGAATGGCGCTTCCTTGCAGATTTCCAATTGTTTATCCATATTCTCTTTAATTAAGTGCATGGGAACATGGCCTGGTCCCTCTACCATAACCTGCACATCGTGTTCCCAGGCAATTTGGGTCAGTTCCCCAAGTGTCTCGAGCTCTGCAAATTGAGCCTCGTCGTTGGCATCTGCAATCGATCCCGGCCGCAATCCATCCCCCAGGGAGAAGGCCACATCATAGGATTTCATAATTTCGCAGATTTCTTCAAAATGAGTATATAAAAAGTTTTCTTTATGATGATGCAAACACCACTGGGCCATAATGGATCCGCCCCTCGATACAATTCCGGTTAACCGTTTTGCTGTTAACGGAACATACCGAAGAAGAACACCTGCATGAATGGTAAAGTAGTCAACCCCTTGCTCCGCTTGTTCAATTAAGGTGTCACGATAAACCTCCCACGTAAGATCCTCGGCGATGCCGTTAACCTTTTCGAGGGCTTGATAGATTGGAACGGTGCCGACTGGGACTGCAGAGTTTCTGATTATCCATTCACGTGTGGTATGAATATTTTTACCTGTGGATAGATCCATGATCGTATCTGCTCCCCAGCGTGTAGCCCAGGTCATTTTTTCTACCTCTTCTTCAATAGAGGATGAAACGGCAGAGTTTCCAATGTTCGCATTAATTTTAACGTGGAAATTTCTCCCTATAATCATTGGCTCTGTTTCTGGGTGATTGATATTAGCAGGAATGATTGCCCGGCCCCTGGCTACTTCAGAACGGACAAATTCCGGGTCCATGTTTTCTCTAATGGCTATAAACTCCATCTCAGGAGTGATGATTCCGTTTTTGGCATAGTGAAGCTGGGTGACATTTTCTCCTTTTTTCGCACGCAATGGCTTGCGGGCTAATCCTGTAAAAACTTTATGATTGGCACGCGGATCGTTCTCTTTTTGATACCCATTATCCTCAGGCTTAATTTTCCGCCCATCATACTCTTCAACATCCCCGCGCTCATGAATCCAACCATTTCGCAGGGCAGGAAGCCCTTTTTTAAGATCTGCCAAATATTTAGGATCCGTATAAGGGCCGCTCGTATCATATACGCGAACCGGATGATTGATTTCTTCTCCAAAAGTTCCGCTCGTGGGACTTAGTTCAATCTCACGCATAGGAACCTTCATATCAGGTCTGGATCCTCCCACATAGATTTTTTTGCTGCCTGTAAAGCCCGACATAATGGAAATATGTTCTTGATTTAATGAACTTGCAGTCATTCGAATCTCTCCCTTATAAAAATGTAAGGACGAGATCTAGAGCCAAGGAAGTGCCAGATATGTAAAAAAGCCGGTCCACATGAATATGGACCGGCTTAACCGTAGATGTTTTGTACAAAAAAACTTTGCACTCACTAACTTCCCCACGCTGGTATGATCCAGATCAGGTCCAAAGAGTCAAGAAACTTAACGTGTTTCTTTCTCAGCCCAAACTATTGGGCACCCCTAGTTATTGCTATTAAAATTCAACTTCAGTATACATAAAGCAGGAAATAAATAAAAGGTTTTTTTTAAAACTCCTCCAATATACACAAAAATTCCATGCTTTCCCGTTCCAGCAGGAGCAGTCGCAAATCCCGTTATCCAGGGCCTTTATACTAGTGTAAATCCTTTTGTCTATCACAAGGGAAGCCTGTCCAAACCGGCAACAGGCATTTTATTTCTTGCTTTCCCTAATTCGGCTCCACATGAACATGAACATCATACACCCCATAATCATTCTTCATCACTCTCTCCACATGTGTCGCAATATCATGGGCTTCCTTAATATCCAGCGCGGAATTAACAAGAATGACCACATCTATGACTTCATTGTTTCCGTAGCTTCTGCCTTTAATATCTTTGATCCCTTTAACCCCATCTATTTTTACAATGACCTCATGATAGTGTTTGATTTTATTTTCATCAAAGCCATCTGAAAGATCATGCGAAGCCTGCCTAAAGATATCCCAGGCTGTTTTGCATATTAAAAGCCCGACAATAATGGCCGTCACGGGATCAAGCCAGGGCATATTCAGTTGTGATCCAAATATCCCAATGGCGGCCCCAAAACTTACCCAAGCATCAGAGATATTATCCTTTGCCGCTGCCATTACAGCTTTGCTGTTAATTTTAAGGGCTAATTTTTTGTTGTAACGATAAACAAAGTACATGGCCAGGCCGGAAAATACGCCGGTATAAGCGGCCATGATGTCAGGAGACTCCTGCACCCCTTCAAACATGGAGGAGACAGCATTCATCAGCACTTGCAGCCCCACCGCTGCCATGATAAAGGAGGCAACCATCGATGCTATTGTTTCACTTTTCCAGTGGCCATACCCGTGATTTTTATCAGGCGGCCTCTGTGATATTCTCAAGCCGATGAGGACAGCAACAGATGCTATGATATCGGTTGTATTGTTAAGGCCATCTGCTTTCAATGCAGCAGAGCCACTCATATAACCAATTACTAGCTTTAGGACAGAAAGGCATATGTAAGCAGCAATACTAATGATGGCAGCCCGTTCTCCCAGTTTTAAATTCTTATACTTTTCCTCTTCCATACTCTTGCCCCCTATATAGCACTTGACTATATTACCAACTAGAATGCAGGTGGGTCTAGAGCAATCTTTTTGTATATTTTTAAATATGTGAGCAGGGTACAAGTAAGTTGCAGCCGGGAAAATCAATCGAGTAGGAGGGGGTG